>JAIXVO010000649.1 GCA_027482985.1 Cyanobacteriota bacterium | reverse complement strand
CGTACCATTGCAGGGCAGAATTAAACGCGACCCGATACAGATGTTGCGCGGGTTCCGAAAGGCGATCGCGAATACTTTCCGGTAACTCCCAATTCGTTTGGTAAGGCATGGTTGGCCTCCTAATAGGTAGGATGATTAAATGTACGCCGAACCTATCCTGGAGCGTCAGTACCGTTGGATAGATTCGCGATCGTCTCGGTTACAGACTCTCACGCCCCAAAGCAGAGAGAGCCGCAGTAGAACAGCCAAAGGAGTCGCAATTGGTTACAAGCACCTTTAAAACCACCAAGTCAGAAGAAATTTTTGCTGCCGCCCAAAAATTGATGCCAGGTGGTGTCAGCTCCCCCGTGCGGGCCTTCAAATCTGTGGGGGGACAGCCCATCGTCTTCGATCGCGTCGAAGGAGCCTATGCCTGGGATGTAGACGGCAATCGGTATATCGACTATGTCGGCACCTGGGGGCCTGCCATCTGTGGTCATGCGCACCCAGAAGTGATCAAAGCCATCTGTGAAGCCGCCCAAAAAGGTACCAGTTTTGGCGCGCCCTGCGCCCTGGAAAACGTGCTGGCAGAAATGGTGATTGCTGCCGTGCCCAGCATCGAAATGGTGCGCTTCGTCAACTCTGGCACCGAAGCCTGTATGTCCGTGTTGCGGTTGATGCGAGCCTTCACCGGACGGGATAAAATCATCAAATTTGAAGGCTGCTACCACGGTCACGCCGATATGTTCCTGGTGAAAGCGGGTTCCGGTGTCGCCACCCTGGGTCTACCCGACTCTCCCGGTGTCCCCAAAAACACCACCACAAATACCCTCACCGCCCCCTTCAATAACCTGGAAGCCGTGAAAGCGTTATTTGCCGAAAACCCCGGTGAAATTGCCGGAGTCATTTTGGAACCCGTCGTCGGCAATGCTGGCTTCATTCCACCCGATGGTGGTTTCCTGGCCGGACTGCGAGAACTGACTCGCGATAACGGTGCCCTGCTGGTCTTCGATGAAGTGATGACGGGTTTCCGCATTGCTTACGGCGGCGCGCAAGAAAAATTTGGCATCACGCCCGATTTGACGACCCTCGGCAAAATTATCGGCGGTGGCTTGCCCGTAGGCGCTTATGGCGGACGGCGCGACATCATGGAAATGGTGGCTCCTGCTGGCCCCATGTACCAGGCTGGCACCCTGTCGGGGAATCCCCTCGCCATGACCGCAGGCATCAAAACCCTGGAGTTATTGCATCAACCGGGCACTTATGAAGCCCTCGATCGCATCACCAAGCGCTTAGCGGATGGCATGCTCCAGATTGCTCAGGAAACAGGTCATGCTGCCTGTGGCGGTCAAATTAGCGGGATGTTCGGCTTCTTCTTTGCCGCTGGTCCCGTCCACAACTATGAGGATGCGAAACTGGCGGATCTCACCAAGTTCAGCCGCTTCCATCGGGGGATGTTAGAACACGGGATTTATCTGGCACCCTCTCAATTTGAAGCTGGATTTACCTCTCTGGCGCACACGGATGCGGACATCGATCACACCCTGGCGGCGGCGCGGGAAGTCATGTCTCACCTGAGTTAAGCGGGATGAGCAGAACGTTAGGGAGTGGTGTGACTATCAAGTCCCTGCGGTGCGTTACGGCTAGCGCCTAACACACCCTACCAGTCGGGATATTGTTTGCGCTGCAAGCTAACGTTCTGCTCCATGCTGGGATTCAAATCCGCCCCTTCAACGCCAATAACTCGGCTTGGATGGGGGGCGGATTGTAGCCCAGGTGAAAGGCTCTATCACTGTTGAGCGAGACATCGGCAGGGCGGGGGGCAGCCATCGGGACATCCTGTTGGCGACAGGCTTGCAAACCCGTGGCAGGTAGGTCTAAAGTCTCCACCAGCAGGCGACCAAACTCATAGCGAGAAATCCGCTCTTTGCCGCCCAAATGAATCACGCCCTGCACCTGGTGGAGCGCCAGCATTAAGCCCTGAGCCGCCGCCGCTCTACTCACAGGGGTCCGAAATTCATCCACAAATAAGCGTAAGGCTTGTGCTGCCCGTAAAGTTTGCAAAAAGGGCTGGATAAAACTGCTGGCATGGGCAGGCACATCCCCATACATGAGGGGCATTCGGCAGACGGCGACAGATGGGTAGCGCTGCAACATCGCCTGTTCTGCCAACACCTTTTGTTCCCCGTAGGCATTCACTGGCGACACCGGATCGGTTTCTTGGTAGGGGGCGTGCAGCCCATCAAACACCAGATCCGTGGACGTGAAGACACAGGGAATCGCCGCATCCGCACACAGTCCCGCCAGATTACCGGACGCGACCACATTCACCTGATAAGATGCCTCCGGCTGCGTTTGGCAGACATTGGGGCTGGACTGTGCCGCTAAGTGCATCACCGCATCCGGTTGCAGGTCTTGCCACAGGGTTTTGAGGGCGGCAAAGTCGGTCAAATCCAAATTCAGGAGGGTCACACCAGGGATGACCCCCGATCGCGATCGCCCAATCCCATACACTTCCCACTCGGTTTTCGCCTGTTGTGCCACCTGCCAACCGAGAAACCCCGTCGCTCCTGTAATCAACAATTTCATCCCGTACCACGATCGCCGTAAACATTACCGCAAGTATTGCAGAATGCCTCGGGCGATCGCACGAGCAATTCGCGTGCGTCCCGCTGGGCTAGCTAGCCGCGCCGCATCTTCGGTCCCGGTGACAAAACCCGTTTCGACCAGAATGGCAGGCATCGAGGTGTATCTGATCACGTAGAAGTTGGCTGTCCGCACGCCGCGATCGCGGGCACCCAACTCCTGCAGCAAGCTGTCTTGCACTGCTCTCGCCAACGGTTGACCGCTACCGCCAGAGAAATAATAGGTTTCAATCCCATTCACATCCGTCCGATTCGCATCAAACGCATTGGCATGGATACTGACAAACACATCCGCATTGGCGCGATCGGCAAACTGCACACGAGGTTCCAGCTCAATCTCCTCATCCCGCGTCCGCGTCATCACCGCTTCCACACCCTGTTGCTTCAGCAATGCCGTCACCTGCCGCGAAATGTCCAGCACCACTTCGCTTTCCCGGATGCCGCCAATCCCGATCGCCCCTGGATCACCCCCGCCATGCCCCGGATCAATCACCACAATTTTGCCGTTGCGGGGGACAGAAGGCAGCGGATTGCCACTTGGGTTAGGACTCGGCGCTTCCACCCGCGGGACTGACGGCGGCGGCAGTTCCGTCGCCTGTCCCGACAAAATCGATGCCTGCACACTGTTCCGCGTCAACAACTGTTGCAATTCCACCGCTTTACTCTGCTCTCGAAAGACCCCCGCTTGCAGCACTGGCTGGCCGTTCAACGAGGTTCGAAACGCTTGGGGCACCAGAGTTCTCACTTGTTGCTGCGTCAGGTCAGAGGGATTCATGACCACCACCCGATAGATCAGACCAGCCGCCCCCGATGACCAGGTGCCAGGTTGGGTCACGACCGGACTGCCGCCCCTCGGCATCGTGTTGATCGGTGGGCGTGATGTTGGTGCTGACGGCCAGCGACTGGGCGGAGACATCACCGGATTGGGCGCAGGGGCAGTCGGGAAACTCGACCAATTGCCCGTCGGATAGACTGGCACCACAACATTCGGCGCATTCGATCGCGTCGGTGCCGAAACGCTGGTAGACCAATTACCAACAGCGCCCGTACTGGGGAGCGTCGGAACAACAACCGCACCCGGAACCGCGATCGCCGCTGTTGCCCAGCCAAACGGACTCAGCGCGATCGCGGCCAACAGAGCCGATCGCAAGGCAGAGAGAGTATTCATCGTGCGTGTGAGAAGTGGTTACTTTCGTCATCAACTCCCACGCCAGCGCCAGATCCGGACGAAACCCCCAGCGCTATTGATTGCAAATTCTCATCAAGGAACCAGGAACTTTATCGCCGCCCTGGCGTGTGCATCCGCCTACAGTCATCAATCATCAGGAAATTGCCAGCACGCAATCCGCTCCACGCGATCGCTCCCACACTGCGGACACTGCCCCTGTTCATCCGATGCCACCCACTCCGCCTCACACCGCCGACAATGACACCAGATATTATTCCGGTTCGCCTCAGCTAGCGCCAGTTGCCATTGCCGCAGTTCGTCGGGAGTGAAGGAGGAAGACATGGGAGGGGGAGGAATGGGAGGGAGGGGAAGGGAGTCAGGAGTCAGAAGTCAGGGGTCAGGAAAAAATCGTAGAGACGCGCCGCTGGCACGTCTCGCACAGGCATGAAGGGAAAAAGGAGATTCTCGTAGAGACGCGCCGT
>JAIXVO010000280.1 GCA_027482985.1 Cyanobacteriota bacterium | reverse complement strand
GCTCAAAAATATCTCCAATCGATATCGTTACGGCAATGACTTCACGATCAATGGATTGAAACGAGCGATCGCGGAAGTTCTTGTGCTCTTCCCGATCTATCGCACCTACATTACCCCTGACGGCATTCAAGACCTGGATCGGACTCGAATTCAGACTGTGATCCGCACTGCCAAAGCTCAAAATCCCATTCTGCAACATGAGTTGACTTTCATTGAAAAACTGATGTTGCTGGAATTCGATGAATCTCTAACACAAACTGAACGAGACCAGTGGTTGTATTTCGTGATGCGGATGCAACAGTACAGTGGGCCCCTGATGGCGAAAGGGGTCGAAGATACGACGCTGTATGTGTTTAATCGTTTGATTTCGCTGAATGAAGTTGGCGGTAATCCCGATCATTTTGGCATTACGCCCACTGAGTTTCATACTTACAATCAGCGGCAGTGCGATCGCTGGCGGCACACCATGAACGGCACTGCGACGCACGACACGAAGCGGGGAGAAGATACTCGTGCCCGGATTAATGTGCTCTCCGAGATTCCGGCGGAATGGGAAGCCATGATTAATACCTGGAGTGCGATGAACCGGGGTTTGCGGCGCGATCGCGAGGGGTTAGCCATGCCCGATCGTAACGATGAATACCTGCTCTATCAAACGCTGGTGGGTGCCTTCCCGTTTGAGGCGCAGGAACATGAATTTTTCGTCGAACGGGTGAAGGATTACATCACGAAGGCGATTCGTGAATCGAAAGCACACACAGCCTGGTTGCGTCCTGATGCCGAATATGAGGAGGCTTGCACAGCGTTTGTCGAACAGGTGCTCGATCCGGCGATTTCACAGCCTTTTATCGTTGCGTTTCTGAAAAAAAAGAAAAAAGTTGCGAACTATGGCATTTTCAATTCCCTGTCTCAAACCCTGTTGAAGCTTGCCGCTCCTGGCGTGCCCGATTTTTACCAGGGCACAGAACTTTGGGATTTGAGTCTGGTCGATCCCGATAACCGTCGCCCCGTGAATTATGAACATCGCTGTGGAGTGCTGCACACTTTAATCACCGAAATGAAAGGGGATGTCCTAGCGCTCCTCAACTCGCTGTTGCAGTCAAAACAAGACGGGCGCGTGAAATTCTTCCTGACCTTACAAGGACTCAAAGCCCGCAATCAATATCGTGACCTATTTTTAGACGGAAATTACATCCCGCTGGAAGTGCAGGGACAGTTTGCCAATCATGTCGTTGCCTTTGCACGGCAGCATCAAGGGCAATGGGCGATCGCGATCGCACCTCGCTTCCTCACAGCCCTCGTCCCACCGGGACAAGATCCTTTGGGTTCAGCCGTCTGGCAAGAGACGCAAATCTTGCTACCCGACGGTGCCCCCACCCATTGGCAAAACGCGATCACCGCACAACCCTTGCAGGCCAATAACCTGCTGTCAGTCGGACAGGCGCTCTCCCATTTCCCCGTGGCACTGCTGATCGCTTAACTGGAACTCATTCGCCAGAACTGGGGGAGCGATCGCGGTTCCGTCCCATCTGGCGAATAATTTCGGTTAATTTTTGCCGCTGGTCTGGATTCAACACATTGCGAATCGCCAGCATACTCTCCATCCGGGTATCTCCCAGCTTTTGCTTCAAGCCTTGCAATTGCTCAAACTTTTGGCGAATTTGCTCCGGCGACGCATTCCCCGTCATCAACTGATTTAACTCCTGCTGCGCGACTCGCACCGCCTGCCGTTCCGCCGTCAATCGCGCTTGATACCGATTGCGAATCGCCTGAATCTGCTGCACCTGATCCGGTGTCAAGTTCAGACTGCGCAACCAATCCGCCTGCAACGGTCGCGATCGCCGTTGCCCCACCTGCGCCACCGAGGTTGCCCCCACCTCCGCCATCCCACTGGGTATCAGCGCCATCCCACTGCCGCCGACTAAACTGATTACTGTCAATAATCCGAGCGATCGCCCAATCATCCTCTCTTTCCTCCTGACCATTCTCTCCCGCAGAGACATGCCAGCGGCCCGTCTCTACAGTTTTTTCGTCTCCTTCTATCTTCTGCCGCCGAGCCGGGCGTGGCATGCGGGCGCTGATTTGGTTATTAGCGTGCAATTTTGTTACCGCATGCCGCGCCCCTACAATTCTGCCTTGCCCTTCCTCTCCCGCTCCGCCCTAATTCACCCCCGTTTCCACCAGCGGATACAGTTCTTCCATGTCCGTGTCTGGTTGTTCCGCGACTGTGCCCTGCCAGGTACTTTCAATGAATGTTTCGAGCTCTGCGAGTTGGGCTTCGGAAGGCTGAGGGGGAAATAGTGTGGGATAGCTGACTAACGCGACCAAACCTGCCGCGATCGCCGCTGGGAACACCCACAACACCCGCCGCTGCACCATTGGGCGACGCACGGAGCCAGGCACACCTGGTGGGGTATCTAGCACCGCTGCTAGCAGTCGATCTTCGAGATCGGGATGGGCGGGCGGCACGGGGGGGCGATGCTGCTGGAGAAAGTCGGCTAAAGGGCGATCGTCTGCGGGGGGGCGACTCATAGGTGAACTCCTTCCTGTTCCAAAAATTGACGCATGGCGGCACGGGCATGAAATAACCGAGATTTCACTGTCCCCACCGGAATCTCTAAAATTTCGGCAATTTCTTTTTGCGGGACTTCTTCTAAATCATGCAGCATCAACACGGTGCGATGATCAACGCTGAGCCGATTTAAGCCCCGTTGCACCAGATCTTGATAGTGCAAATGCAACACATCGGGCGACTCCTGATGGGTGGGCGCGTGATCCGTCAACACCTGAAGCTGGGTGCGACGTTTGGCGATCGCCTGCCGTTGATCGG
>JAIXVO010000060.1 GCA_027482985.1 Cyanobacteriota bacterium | reverse complement strand
GGGGGCAAGTCAGTCAGGCGATCGCCGATCTCCCTGACCATCCCTTCACTGACTAAAACATCAGCCGTTCGATCCGTTTGCGAAACGGGATCGAGGAGACGGACTTGTTGCAGCAATTCGGGCATAGCATCTGAGCGAAAAGAATTTATAAGGCTCCGGCGGCGGTTTGATCCAGCACGCCCCCCGCAAGGTGAGCCGTACTGTTGATGCAGGTGAGAACAGGTTGGCTATCCGCCCCCGCGTAATCAATCACACTCACAGCCCCATTCCCCTGTTTGAAACTCCAGAAGTGTTCTGGCCCCAAGCCCAGGAGGTAGCAGAGCAGCGCTTTGTTGACGGCATCATGGGCGACGACCAGGGTGATGCCGGGGACGGGGCGATCGCAGGCGGTGGCGAGGATGGTATTCCAGGCGGCGATGGAGCGCTCCCAGACTTGCTGCAAGTTTTCCCCTTCCGGCATTTGCACGGCGGCGGGGGTTTGTTGCCAGCGGTGCAGTTCACCCGGAAAGTCGGCTTCAATTTCCGCTTCCAGTTTGCCTTCCCATAAGCCGTGGCTGATCTCTCGTAGATTATCCTCCAGCTCCAACTGCACATCCGGATGGGATTGCAGGATAATTTCGGCAGTTTCTTTGGGACGTAACAGCGGACTGGTGACAGCGTAGCGAATGTCTACCGATTGCAGATAATCCGCCGCTTGTTGGGCTTGCGATCGCCCATTGTCATTCAGCGGCACATCAATCTGTCCCTGAAATCGCTTATCCCGATTCCAATCGGTTTCGCCATGCCGCACCAGCAAAAAGCGAGGTCCCGTGTAATTCTTTTTGGTTTTGGGCAGCGTTTCACCCAAATGCGCAGTCTGGTTGAGCGACTCGATCTGCACCAGATCACCAAAGCCGCCGGAAAAATTGAGGACGCTAATCCCACAATTCGACTGATGCACCGCTTGATATTGGCTGGGCGCTAACCCGATCGCCGTACTGATCAACGCCCGATTAATCCCGCTATGCGCCACAATCAGCACCGTTTGTCCTTGATGCTGGGGCAAAAACTCTTGCCAGAATTGGGTGGCTCGTTCAAATAAATCCAATA
This sequence comes from Cyanobacteriota bacterium, assembly GCA_027482985.1. Taxonomy (GTDB): domain Bacteria; phylum Cyanobacteriota; class Cyanobacteriia; order Leptolyngbyales; family Leptolyngbyaceae; genus JSC-12. The sequence goes on along the minus strand of JAIXVO010000060.1, from coordinate 5,862 downwards.
CTGGGAAAAAATCAACGGTGCCCGTTTCCGTCGGAATTGCCATCTTCAGCTCATGGGGGCGATCGCTCCACTGCTCAAATTCTTCGGGAAACTTCTCTTCAATGTCCTTAAACAGCAAGCCTTCCCACACCGTCATGTTGATTTCCTTCAATGTTTCCACCGTTTGGAAGGGTTGCTTGGGGGCTTGCTTCAGGCAAGATAGAACAATTTCAGCCGTATCTTTGGCGCGGCGTAACGGACTACTGTAAACGGCATCAAACGCAATCTCGCTTAAGGCAGCTCCCACTTGCTGTGCCCCGGCGACTCCAGTTGCCGTCAGGGTCGAGAGATCGGAATAGCCCTGCACCCGCCGCTCGACATTAAAACTGCTCTCACCGTGACGGACTAGAATGACACGAGTAACCATAGTGAAGGAAAGGGATGAGGGTGATCAATGGAAGTTGATTGAGAGAAGCAGCAGCGTAATCATCTTTGATGCCGATCAACCGTTAACGCCGATCAAAATGGGCGCGATCGCCCCAATCAAAACCAGAAGCATTCTATCCTGGATCGTTGAGCATTTCCCCCATTCCCCATGACACTGAAGCGAATCATTCTTATCGTCCTGACCATCTTTGCAGTCTGGCTCATGGGTCAGGATTTGCTCAGTAGTTGGAACCAGCCCCAGATTCAAAGCCGCCTGGAGCTGTATCAAACCAACTTGCTGTTACAGGTGACTGAACTCCGCGCCACGGACGACAATCTGGCGATCGCGACTCGCACTTTAGTCGGCACGGAACCCGTCAAAGCGGCACAAACTCAGTACCAGACTGTCCGCGATCAGGCGCAACAGAATTTGACCAAATCGCAGGACTTACTGCAAACGGACTCCCCGCCAGAACCCGCCGAGGTCAAGCGCTTAACCGAGACGAGTCAGAAACTCAGTCGCTTGATTACCGAACTCGACTTGCATCTGGGCATTTTGGAAGTGCAGCAAGGTCAGGTGGATGAAGCCCTCAAAACCTGGGCGATCGCGGCGCAAACAGCGACTACGCAAAATCTGCACCAACTGGCGACGACAGCGCAGGTATTAACCGGACTCTGGACGCAACCGCCCCAACTGTTGCCCGATGCCGAATCGGTGGTGAAGCGCAATTTGGAAGGGTGGTTTGAAGCGCAAGCCCTGACGCAACTTTACCAGTTACAAGAGCGCCCGGAAGCCTTGCAGGAGTTAGCTCAGGCGCAACAACAGACGGCAGAACAAGCCTTTGATCAACTGGCGCTGATTACAGGCATCCCGGTGATCGGCTGCATTATCGGCGCTGGGATTCTGCTGTTTCTGGTCGGGCAATGGTTGGTGCAACGCAAGCAAGCCTTACTCTCTGGCGCTTCCATTCCCGAATGGACAACGCCCTGGGATGGGGAAATCGTCTGGCAGGTGTTGATTATCGGCTTCTTTTTGGTGGGACAGGTGGTGTTGCCCGTCGCCTTCAGTCTGTTGCGGCAAACGCCTTTGCTGGCAGACCTGGCCCTGAGCGATCGCGGCAAAGCCTTGCTGATCCTGCTGAATTACCTGACGCTGGCGGCAGGTGGACTCGGTGTACTATATTTCTCGATTCGCGAATATTTGCCGCTACCCGCTGGCTGGTTTCAGGTGTCGCTGTGGGGGCGCTGGCCGCTGTGGGGGTTGGGGGGGTACTTTGCGGCCTTACCGCTGGTGATCATCATTTCGCTGATTAATCAACGCATCTGGCAAGGCAAGGGCGGCAGTAATCCGATTTTGCCGATCGCCCTGGAAGAACGGAATACCGCTGCTTTGGTAATCTTCTTCGTCACCGCCGCGATCGCCGCGCCCATTTTTGAAGAAATTCTGTTTCGCGGCTTTTTGTTGCCCTCCCTCACCCGCTATATGCCCGTTTGGGGAGCGATCGCCCTCAGCAGCCTGATCTTTGCCGTGGCTCACCTCAGCCTCTCAGAAGTGTTGCCGCTGACGGTATTGGGGATGGTGTTGGGCTTTGTCTACGCGCGATCGCGCAACCTCCTCGCCTCCATGCTGCTCCACAGCCTCTGGAACACGGGCACCTTACTCAGCCTCATGATCTTAGGATCGAGTCAAGGGTAGCCGGTCTGCGAGGTGAACCAGATCTGCAAGACTTGATCAATCTCGCAGATCTCGGCGTTGCTGAATAGCAGTCTGAATTGCCCTCATCCCCAACCCTTCTCCCTGGAGAGAAGGGAGCCAGAGATCTAGTTCCCTCTCCTTTTGGGAGAGGGCTAGGGTGAGGGCGGATCGGATGGCTTCATTCTCGATTTCAGCAACGCCCAGATCTCCGCTGGAGTTACCGGGTGGCTTCTAACATGCGGGAGAAGTAGAAGCTGGTTTTGGTCAGCGTGTTGCGTTGAATTTGCCAGCCCTGGGCTTCCAGGATGCGGACAATGTCAGCTTCACTGTGCAGGTAGGCGCGGGTGGTTTTGCTGGGACCGGGGAACAGTTCGCCGACTTTTTTCAGCAATTGGTAAAACACCGTTTTGGGCGCAAAACTAAGCACTAGCCGCGATTCTGCCAGCGAACTGAGATGTTGAATCATATCAGCGGCTTTGTCCTGGGGATAGTGAATCAACACATCCAAACAAACGACCGTGTGATATTTCCCTGACAAGGTTTCTAAATCCTGAACGGCAAAGGTCGGATTACTCGATTGGCCTAAAGTTGCCACAGCGCGCTCTTTGGCTTCACCCACCATTTTTTCGGAAATGTCGCTGGCAAAGACGGTCGCGCCGGCGATCGCTAGGGGAATGCTCAAACTGCCGACCCCACAGCCCGCATCACAAATGGTCAAACTCGCGAGATTGCCATCATCCCGCAACCAACCCAGGAGGGTATCCACGGTTTGCTGATGACCGACTCGAATATCCAGTTGGACTTTGTTGACCTCGCCATCGCCGTAAATATTGCGCCAGCGATCGAACCCTTTGGCATTAAAGTAATCCCGAACGACGGTCTTATCATCAAGTGCAGTCATAACAGTTGGTTTAAGTGCTTCTTTCAACAGTGTTGATCCTACCGAGTTTTGGGCACGGGGGGAGAGGGAGTTGGGAGGAAGGGGAGGGAGGGGAGGGGTGGGGGTTTGTGATGCTTCTGTGGGTTCGGCGTTCAAGAGGTAAAGCGATCGCTACTATAGATCTAACTTCTAAAAATTCGGCATGGCGAAGGAGTGGAGGCACTTGGGTAAGCGATTGATTGAAGAACAAGCCTGGGAATTGCTGGAAAAATCGGTCATGTATTTCCGGGGGCATCCCGTGGGGACGATCGCGGCGCGTGATCCTGACATTGCGGCGCTGAATTATGACCAGTGTTTTGTCCGAGATTTCATTTCTTCGGCGCTGATTTTTTTGGTGAAGGGGCAAACGGATATTGTCCGCAATTTTTTAGAAGTGACCTTAAAACTGCAACCGAAGACAATTCAACTGGATTGTTCAAAACCCAGTCGGGGCTTAATGCCGGCCAGTTTTAAGATTGCCATGTTGAATGATCAGGAATATCTGAAGGCGGATTTTGGCGATCATGCGATCGGGCGGGTGGCTCCGGCGGATGCTTGTTTATGGTGGATTGTGTTGTTGCGGGCGTATGTCAAAGCGACGCAGGATCTTGAACTGGCGCAGCGGGAAGACTTTCAGGAGGGGATTCGGCTGATTCTGACTCTGTGCCTGGTGACGCGGTTTGATATGTACCCGATGGTGTTAGTGCCGGATGGAGCCAGCATGATTGACCGTCGCATGGGGTTGTATGGGCATCCGCTGGATATTCAATCCCTGTTTTATGCGGCGTTGCGAGCGAGTGCCGAATTGCTGGTGCCGAACGCGACGAATCAGCAAATGTTGGATGCGATCGACTGTCGGGCGAAACCGTTGCTCAAACAAATTCGCGAACATTACTGGCTGGATACCGATCGCCTGAATGTGATTTACCGTCTGCGGGTGGAAGAGTACGGCGAAGAGGCGCTGAACCAGTTCAACATTTATTCTGATTCGATTCCGTTTTATCGGCTGGCGAAGTGGTTACCGGAAGCGGGGGGCTTTTTAGCTGGGAATTTAGGACCATCCCAAATGGATTGTCGCTTCTTCTCGATCGGCAATCTGATGGCGATCATCTCGTCGCTGGCGGATGAGCAGCAATCTCACCAAATTTTGAACCTGATTGAATTGCGCTGGAGTGATTTGATTGGGCAAATGCCGATGAAGCTGTGCTATCCCGCGTTGGAAGATGGAGATTGGCGGACAGTAACGGGCTGTGATCCCAAAAATCGCCCCTGGTCTTATCACAATGGCGGCAGTTGGCCCGTGTTGTTGTGGATGTTGACGGCAGCCGCCCGCAAGATGAATCGGACTGAACTGGCGCACCATGCGATCGCGGTGGCCGAACGCCGCTTACTCCTGGATAACTGGCCGGAATACTACGATGGCCCCGATGGGCGCTTAATTGGCAAAGAATCTCGCAAATACCAAACCTGGACGATCGCCGGGTATTTGCTGGCGAAAGAACTGATTGCGAACCCGGAAGCGCTAGACCTGCTGAATTTTACCGATGAGCAGCCCAGCGAATTGCAACCCATTGAAACCTAAACTTGCTCAAGAACTAGACGCTAAACCTGCACCAACTCCATGACTTACCCGATGAAAGCCTTACCGCAACAAGGCTTTGACCAATTTGGGATGTAACTGTTCGGGTACAAATTGGGGTTCGTTCGGGGGATAAAGTTCCTCTTCGGCAAATTGAAAGCCATATGCTTGGCTCAACGCCACCAATTCTTTGGCGCGTTCGCACTGCTTCAGCTTGTCCTGAAGCTCAGAATCGGTGAGGGCTTTTTGGGAGAAGGCTTTGATTTGATTAGCAGCCATAATGCTTCCTTTGACTGAATAGTTTGGACTGAATAGATAGTCGCTCCAAATCAAGTTGGATTATTGTTATTGTCAAAAAACGGCTGGAAGGTGACAAGCACCCCGGCACAAATTTTTTTGAGCTTTTCCAAACATTTCTTTGCAGCTTGCGCAACATTCCTTCAAGTGATCTTTTGCTAATCTTAAGCTTCTCTCTAAAATGACCGTTTCTGCACACCCAATCTGCGGTGATGCCTCTGATTCAAGGCTGAAAAAACTCATTCCTATCAGTTTGAAAAAAGTTACTTTGTCAGGAAACAATTAACTGGCGCGATCGCGTAACTCCAGATACAACAAACGTCCGGGCGATCGATCAGGATGAGCTAAGATGAGCCTCTAATTAACCGACAAAACTTCAGAATGCTTACGTAGGTTGGGTTAGCGCTAGCGTAACCCAACAAGACTCAGATTAGTGTTGGGTTTCACAATGTTCAACCCAACCTACAGAGAACTTTGTCAGTTAGTGATTAGGGATTCGCAAGTCTAAAAAACCTTCATTTGGGTTCTGGCAATGGCAACTTATCAAGTCACTCTGATTGACCGGAAACAGAATTTTGAACGCACGATCGCCGTTCCCGACACCGAAGCCATTCTGATGGAAGCGGTCGAACAAGGGATTAAATTACCCTTTGAATGTGTCGTCGGCGCTTGTGCCGCCTGCGAAGGTAAAATCATTTCCGGCACGGTGGATCAAGAGGAGCAAATTTTTTACACCGATGCCCAATTAGACGAGGGATATGTGTTGACCTGCGTCGCCAAACCCACCTCTGATTGTGTGCTAGAAATTGCCCTGGAAGATTACAGCCTGGTCTAATCGTGACATCGAACTGAATCGCGATCGCCCATAACCAAAAAAGTCCTGAAAGCGCGATCGCGATTCCAGGACTGAGCCAACTGCCGATCCTGGGGCCACTGCTGTTCAATCAAGATCTGTTAGTTTATTTT
>JAIXVO010000299.1 GCA_027482985.1 Cyanobacteriota bacterium | reverse complement strand
GTCTACCAATTCCGCCATTCGCCCGAATGTTGGCTTTCCTATTATACTCAACTTGGCGTTTTTTGCAGCAAGGAAACAGGAATGCCAAATATTTTTGCCGAATTGCCTCCCGAACTCGCTCAAGAAGTGTGTGAAATACTGACCAGCAGCGGCACAACCCGGATTGAGCGCATTATTTCCAGGGGGCACATCACACCACCGGCGGACTGGTACGACCAGGATCAAGCAGAGTGGGTGATCGTGTTGCAAGGCGCGGCAGTCCTGACCTTTGAGCAGGGTGAGTCATTCCACCTGACCCCCGGTTGCTACGTTAATATCCCCGCGCATCAGCGGCATCGGGTGGATTGGACCACACCGGAGCAAGAAACCATTTGGTTAGCCGTGCATTATTAACTCAAAGACACGTTTACCAATTTCGCCACCCACCTTTAACGGCTTCCTGCTGTCCCGCACCCACCGATCGCCCTTCGAGCAATGACTGGTAAGCTTGACTGCTGCCCCAGCGATCGATTTCTCTGGCTCTCAACACGGGCACTGGGTGAGACAGTTGAGCCGTCATGGCTTGTTTCAGGAGTTCGCCGATCTGATCTTTGCTGATGGCATCATAAGCCCGGGCTTGCGCCAGAAACGCATCCAGATTCAGCTTGCTGGCTAGCGTGGGAGAACCACCCGCCAACTTCATTAACACAGAGGCCACCACGCGCGGATTCTGGGTCGCTAATAAAGCGGCGCGATCGCAACTAAATTCGGCACAGCGTACCCATTCCATAATCTGCATCTGGAGCGATTGCGCCACGGAAGCGCCGCCAGGAAGTTGCCCCGCCGCCAGCACTAAAATGTTGGCCAGCGTCAGGTAAACCCCATGTTCACACTTGAGGTGTCCCAGTTCATGGGCAATCACCGCTTGAATTTCTTCTGGGGTGAGCAAATCTAAGAGCGACGTATGCACCACGATGAATGGCTGTTTGCCCCGCATGGCAAAGGTGTAAGCATTGGGGGCGGGATGCTGGCGCACATAGAGTTGCGGCGGATCAAGATCGAGAATCTTGCAGGCTTCCAGCAACAAATTGTGCAGGTCTGGCAACTGGCGATCGCTCACCAACACACTCGCCGCAATGTTTTCGAGATAAAAATACTGCTCGGCAACGGGACCTAACAGGTTACGCACCAACACATCTAAACCCGCTAACTGCTTCAGGCTGGCAGTGGCTTCCAGGTCGAGGGGATGGCGGAAATGGTCGGCTTTCAGCCCCAACAGGGGAATTTTGAAGGGAGACATAGACTGATCTGGCTTTTGCTCGTCAGTATAACGACATTCCCGCCCATTCCGCAGCCCATCGTCCAGCCCGTCGCCTGATTAGGCCGGGGCGTTCGTCACCCGTTGGAGTTTGGCACCGAGCTGCTGGAGTTTGAGTTCCAACTGCTCATAGCCGCGATCGAGGTGGTGCAACCCTTGAATCGTGGTCTTGCCTTGCGCGGCCAACCCAGCCAACACCAGTGCCGCCGAAGCCCGCAGATCCGTCGCGACAACCGGTGCCCCGGACAAGAACGGCACCCCCCGGACGATCGCGATATTGCCCTTGAGTCGAATATCCGCCCCCATCCGATTCAGTTCAGCCACATGCCGCAGCCGATTCTCAAACACCGTTTCGGAAATCACACTATCCCCATCGCTCAACGTCATCAGCGCCATGAACTGAGCCTGCATATCTGTCGGAAAGCCGGGATAGGGGAGGGTTTCGATATCGGTTCCCCGATAGCGATCGCCAGGGAGAATCCGTAACGCGGTTGGGCCTTCACTCGCCACTCGCACCCCAATCTCCTGAAGTTTGGCAATCACGGCGGTCATGTGTTCGGGCACCACGGGCGACACGAGAATCTCAGAATGGGTAATTGCCCCCGCCACCATGAAGGTTCCCGCTTCCACGCGATCGGGGATGATGGGATAATCCGTCGTGTGTAACTTCGACACACCCACGATCGTGATGGCATTCGTCCCAGCCCCGTGAATTTGCGCCCCCATCGAGCGGCAAAAATTCGCCAGATCCACCACTTCCGGTTCCTGCGCTGCATTCTCGATGATCGTTTCACCATCCGCCAGCGTTGCCGCCATCATCAAGGTTTCCGTCGCCCCCACACTGGGATAATCCAGGTAGATTTTGGCTCCCTGGAGGCGTTGATGACCGCCCTTCAGCGAGGCATAAACCATCCCATGATCAATATGCACCTCAGCGCCTAAAGCTTGCAGCCCCCGCACGTGTAAATCGACGGGACGGGCCCCGATCGCGCAGCCTCCGGGCAAGGGCACCTTTGCTACGCCCATGCGAGCCAGCAGGGGGCCAATCACAAAGAAACTGGCGCGGAGTTGACTAACCAATTCGTAAGGGGCGGTCGCTTGCCCAATCGAGGACGCATCCAGCGTTAAGGCATCATCCTGGCGTTGGATTTTGACGCCTAGAGCCGCCAGGATTTCTCCCATTCGCCCCACGTCTACCAGTTGGGGCACATTGCGCAAACGGCATTCCTCAGGGCAGAGGAGGACACCCGCCATAACGACCAGGGCTGAATTCTTGGCACCGCTGATCTTGACGTGTCCGCTCAGTGGTTTTCCACCCCAAATCTCTAGGATGGAATGTTCGGCCTCAAGGGAGGGATGGGCGTTGGGTAGCGTAGGGGAGAGAGTAATGGATCTGTCCTCCAGATGAATGGGGTTGACTCTAAATTTCGGTCTGTATTCTACCGGAAAGCTTTTGCTTGTCCTAATTTTTTTGAAAGACTATAAGAGTATGCCAGAGCCGAATTGCGATCGCCCCAAAAACTTTTTCGGTAAATCAGTTGACATGCGCCCCGACTTGCCTGAAGATTATGAATCGCTGGTTACATTTGTTTTTAAGCGGAACTGGCGGAATTGGCAGACGCGCTAGATTC
>JAIXVO010000021.1 GCA_027482985.1 Cyanobacteriota bacterium | reverse complement strand
GCCAATGACACGGATGTCGATACCCCCCTGGCGAATCTCACGGCCAGCGTCGTGAATCTACCCACTAGCGGCAATCTCGTCCTGAATTCCAATGGCACCTTTACTTATACACCGAATGCGGGCTTCACGGGGAGCGATCGCTTTGTCTATCAAGTCAATGATGGCAGCGCCAATTCTGGCCTCGCGACCGTCAGCCTGACGGTGACCGCCACTGTGAATACCCCCCCGATCGCCGTCAACGATACTGCCAGCGGCAATGAAGACACCCTGATCAGCGGCAATATCTTAGCCAATGACACCGACCCCGATGGCAATGTGCCGCTAACGGCAGCCCTCCTGACGGGACCCAGTTTGGGGTCGTTGTCCCTCAATGCCAATGGCAACTTTAATTACACGCCCAATCCCAACCTCAATGGCACCGATACCTTTACCTACCAAACGCGAGATGCCTTGGGTGCCACCTCTGGCACTGCCACTGTAGTCTTGACCGTGAATGCGGTGAATGATGCCCCCAATTTTACGCCGGGAGCCAATCTCACAGTCAGTGCCGGAGCCGGAGCACAGACGATCGCGGGTTGGGCCACCGGATTTGTGCCAGGCCCCGCCAACGAAGCTGGACAAACGATCGCCAGCTATCAAATTGTTAGTAACTCGAACCCTGGCCTGTTTTTAACGGGTCCTAGTCTCAACCCCAGCGGCACCCTCACCTATACGCCCGTCGCGGCGATCGGCAGTACCAGCAGTGCCGTGATCGGGCTGAAAGTGCAGGACAGTGGCGGCATTACGAACGGGGGCGTTGATCTCTCCGCCACGCAATTCTTTACGGTGACGGTCACGGCTCAACCCACCTTGAGTGTGGGCGCTGTCAGTCAGGTGGAGGGCAACAGCGGCACGACGCTCTTTAACTTTACGGTCTCCCTCTCCAGCCCCAGTAGCAGCACCGTGGGCGTGCAGTACAGCACCGCCGATGGCACGGCTCGCGTGACAGATAGCGATTATCTGGCCACCAGCGGCACCCTCACCTTCCTGCCGGGCGAGACAACAAAAGTGATTGCCGTTCCTGTGCTGGGCGACACCCGCCTGGAAGCCAACGAAACTTTCCAGCTCAACCTCAGTGCTGCCACCAATGCCCAACTGACGACTCCCAGCGTCACCGGGACAATGCTGAATGACGATCTGCCCCCCACCATCAGCGTCAGTCCGATCAGTCGCCAAGAAGGCAATACCGGCACCAGCAATTTCTGGTTTACCGTGTCGCTGTCCAATGCCAGTGACCAGGCCGTGAGTGTGCGTTACAGAACTGCGGATGGGACTGCCACCACTGCCACGAATGATTACATTGGCACCTCCGGCACCCTGGTGTTTGCCCCCGGCGAAACCCGCAAAGGCGTACCCGTCACTGTCGTCGGCGATCGCACCGTGGAACAGAACGAAACCTTTGCCTTCACCCTGACCAATCCGACGAATGGCACCCTGGGGGCGAATAGCGCGATCGCCACCATTCTCAACGACGACAGTATCACCACCTCCGACTTCAACCAGGACGGCATTAACGATGTCGTCTGGCGCAATTACGCCACGGGTGAAAATCAAGTCTGGTTGATGAACAGCACCCTGCCCAGTTCTGTCCTCAATCTACCCGCTGTTTCCACCAACTGGATTTTAGAAGGAGTCGGTGACTTCAATCAGGATGGCAACCCGGATCTGCTCTGGCGCGAATACGATGGCGGCAGCACAGGCATCTGGTTTATGGCCGGCGGGTCCATGTTATCGACTGCCGCTTTGCCCACGATCGACCCCAGTTGGCGTATTGAGGGTGTCGCCGACTTCAACCAGGACAACCAACCCGATATTCTGTGGCGCGAAACGAACAGCGGCGCACTGGGCCTCTGGTATATGAATGGCAATACCCTCAGCCTTGCTGCCAGTTTGACCACGGTCGGGATGGACTGGTCTGTGGATGGCATCGCGGACATCAACAACGATGGGCAAACTGACATCATCTGGCGCTATAATCCCACGGGTTATACGGGTGCCTGGCTTATGTACGGCACGACTGGCGCTCAATTCTACGCGAGTGTGGCGCTACCTTCCCCCAACAGCCCAGTCATGGAAATTGCTGGCTCAGGCGACTTTAACCGAGATGGCAAAACCGACCTGCTCTGGCGTAACACCGTGACTGGCAACAACCTGATCTGGTTCCTCGACGGCACTAAATCCCTCGCTCAGATCACCACTCAGGCAATGCCGTGGCCGTGGGTGGGGATTTGAGGAAGCAGGAATTAGGAGGGAGGTGGGGGCGGGGAAGGGAGGGGGAGCGTAGAGATATACTGCTGACGGGCTTTTACGAAAGTGGAGTCAGGACTCAGAAGGGGCCGCAACCGTTGAGATAGCAGAAACTCCTCACTCCTGGCTTCCTCATCTCCCTTCCCCTCCCTCATCTCCCTTCCCCGATCGCGCTTCCGGCAAAATCAACATCGCATCCCCAAAGGAATAAAACCGGTAGTGTTCCGCGATCGCGGTTTGGTAGAGGCTGAGCAGGCGATCGCGCCCGATCAAAGCACTAACTAACATCATCAGACTGGATTTGGGTAAGTGAAAATTGGTAATTAAGCCCTCAACAACGCGCCACTGGTAGCCGGGATAGATAAACAAATTGGTTTTGTCGTAGAGCGGTTGCAACGTCCCACTAGCGGCGGCTCCTTCCAGCGCTCTGACGACGGTGGTACCGACGGCAATTACCCGTCCGCCCTGAGCCTGGGTGGCTTGGATGAGTTCGACGGTAGCCGGGGAAACTTCGGCCCATTCGGCGTGCATTTCGTGAGCCGTAATGTCTTCCGCTTCCACCGGACGGAAGGTGCCCACCCCCACATGGAGAGTAATGAAAGTGCGCTGAATGCCTCGCTCCTGGAGGCGTTGTAATAACTCATCTGTAAAATGCAATCCGGCAGTGGGGGCAGCGACAGCTCCTACGCGATCGGCATAGACGGTCTGATACTGTTCGGGGTCAGCCTCCGTCTCGGAGATGTAAGGCGGCAAGGGGACATGTCCCTGGCTATAAATCCAATCTTTTAAAAATACTTGCGGTGGCAGATGGAACTGAATCAAGCGACCACTGGTGGCGGCATCGGTTTCTAACACCTTGGCATAGACCCCGCGCGGCGTGAGCGGCAACGGCGGCTCCTGCGTCGAACCCTGAACATCTGCCGGATCAAAGCAAATCATCGTACCGGGTTTCAACCGCCGACCGGGTTTGACCAGGGCTAACCAGCGATCGGAAAAATCCGACGTACTCGCGCTTGCGCCGGGCTTCGGTTCCAGCAGGAGCACTTCTACGGGTAAACCACTGGGTTTGTACCCAAACAAACGGGCTGGCAAGACGCGAGTATTGTTGAGCACCAGCAGATCGCCGGGTTGCAGCCATGCTGTCAGGTCGCGAAAAGTGGCATGGGTGTGGGTTGTCTGGCTGTTGACCACCAGCAAACGCGAACTATCCCGAGGTACCGCAGGGGTTTGCGCAATTCTTTCGGGAGGGAGTTCGTAATCATAAGCCGATAGCAGGCGATCGCAGTCCACCACAGTCATCCAGTCACCAACATTCTCGAACTTACCATTGAATGAGGAACGACAGCAGTACTTCCCTCAGAATTTGGGTGAAACCCCGCGATCAGGTCGGGGGCTTTTCCCCTATTGGTTGCCGTCCCAAAGGACGAAGATAGAAGTGTAGCATTGCGCCCGGTTGGGTAGACGACGTATGGACTACCTTTACTTTCTTGCCAACACGAGTCTGACACTGCGAGCAGTCGAATACCTGCACACCGGTCGATTACCCGTTCGCTTCATGACCGTGATTCATCAAATCGATGGGTGGATTGTGCGCGTCAAAATGAGTGAGTATCTTGACCCCCAACACCACGGAGACTTCCAAGCGTACATGAGCGAGTTGGGCATTCCCTGCGAACCCGACATTCGTGTGCAAATGGCGCTCTGGGGTTTGGAAACAGGTCAATCGCCCGTCGAAGTGATGCAACGATATCAAGTGGCAGTAGTGTCTCATGGCACCCCCGATCGCCAGGAAATTGAAGAGTTTCGCACGCAATTTGTGCGGGGCTTGGGCTATTGTCCAGAAACCCTGGCTTGAGTTGAGCCGTTGATTATTGAAATTGAATCCGTTGCGATCGCGCCCCGCTTGTGCTCTGAAGCTAACCCGAAAGAGTCCTTGATGAGGGCGCTTTTTAGATCGCAAATTTACGGAGACCATAACGTTTGAAATCGCTTGCCCCTCCCCCTGACGCTCCCGGAAGTCTTGCCAAACGATGGCTGAGTCAAGATTTCGACTGATTCTCGGCGGCGCTAACCGAGCTTGGGTCATGTCTAAAGATTCAGTGAAATTAGCATTGACGGATTTACGCCATTTCTTAGCTCTGTTAACCTAAACCCAGGTTTATTAAAAAAGCTGGAACTCTCGATTTCTCATTCATTCACAGCTCAATCTTTCCGCATCAATCTTTCCCCTCGGATTCGCGATCGCTTTAGTCACATGAAAGGGTTTCAAACAATATGAGAATTTTGGTCACTGGCGGTGCTGGATTTATTGGTTCCCACCTGATTGATCGGTTAATGACCGAAGGGCATGAAGTGATTTGCCTGGATAACTTCTACACTGGGCGGAAAACCAACGTCCTCAACTGGATCGATCATCCTTACTTTGAATTAATTCGGCACGATATCACCGAACCGATTCGGTTAGAAGTAGATCAGGTTTATCATCTGGCCTGTCCTGCTTCTCCAGTGCATTACCAGTTCAACCCCGTCAAAACCATCAAAACCAATGTGATGGGCACCCTCAATATGTTGGGTCTGGCGAAACGCGTCAAAGCTCGCATCTTGTTGGCCTCCACCTCAGAAGTGTACGGCGATCCAGAGGTGCATCCCCAGGCCGAAGGCTACTGGGGCAATGTGAATCCCATCGGCATTCGCAGTTGTTACGACGAAGGTAAACGCGTGGCCGAAACCTTGATGTTTGATTACCATCGGCAAAACGATGTGGATATTCGGGTAGCCCGCATTTTCAACACCTATGGTCCGCGCATGCTGGAAAACGATGGGCGGGTGGTCAGTAATTTTGTGGTGCAAGCCCTGCGCGGCATTCCACTGACGGTGTACGGGCAAGGTCAACAAACCCGCAGTTTCTGCTACGTGTCTGATTTGGTAGATGGGTTGATGCGCTTGATGAATGGCAACCATGTGGGTCCCATCAACCTTGGTAACCCGCAGGAATACACGATTTTAGAATTGGCGCAAATGGTGCAACGCATGATCAATCCGGAAGCCGCCATTCGGTTTGAACCGCTGCCTCAAGATGATCCACGCCGCCGCCGTCCTGACATTACCAAAGCCCAACAGTTGTTAGGGTGGGAACCACAGGTGCCTGTGCAGACTGGACTATTTCACACCATCGAGGATTTTCGCACCCGTCTTGAGTTGGGTGGGGTCACCACGCCGCTCGACCCAGTGTCTCTATAACCGTTGAGCGATGGGGGGCAGCACTTCATGCAGCCTGATCCCATCCTTGAGCGCGACCCCTGCTGCCTCAATGCCAGTTCTACTGGAGCGGGTAGCAACCTTTAATTCAGATTGCTTGTTGTTGTTATTGTTTGGAGATGGCCTCATGCGAGTCTGTGTGATTGGAACGGGATATGTGGGTTTGGTGACGGGTGCTTGTTTAGCGCACGTTGGTCATCATGTGATTTGCGTGGATAACAATGAAGAGAAAGTCAAGCTGATGAAAGCGGGGCAATCTCCCATTTTTGAACCCGGTCTTTCGGACATTCTGCAAACCTGTCTGCAATCCGGCACGATCGAATTCACGACG
>JAIXVO010000431.1 GCA_027482985.1 Cyanobacteriota bacterium | reverse complement strand
ATCAAAGTCACAATAGGATTCCAGCAAGTACTGGGCTTGTTCGGGAATGGTGCTGAAGCGCAGTAAGTCACGTGGTAAATCGTCCTGCCGCGCCGCGATCGCCGTTTCCAACTTTTGCTGCAATTCTGCCGTACTCAAAAATTGTTCCGGCTGATTCGGCTCCAGCACGACAAACGTATCGCTCTCATACAATCTAGGGTCTACCATCGCTCACCTGCGGCTTATCTGCTATCAGTCTTTTCCATGAGCATAACGGAGTTTGGGACGGCATGACCTGACTGCTGAAAAGGGCGGCGATCGAAAAAGGGGATTTTTTCCGGATGACCCCGTTGGCGCTGTGAAATGATTCTGGATCAGTGGATTAACATTGGATGTCGGCGATTCATTTTGGCCCCTCCTCTGAAATTGTTCAAACGCTGATCCGCTGGCAGCAAAAATGCTTGCAAGCTAGGCGTAGGCGGCAAACCCGCAGCCTCTCTGACGGGCTGCGAGTCAAGCTTGTCCAGTCCTACAGGGTGTAGAGTTCGTATTTTTACCAAGTGGTGCCAACTTTTAGCAGGTGCCAAGATATAAATATTTGTCGTGCACTTTGGGAAAATGCGGCTACATTATGGTCATGTGCCGTTATTATGTTGACGTTGGATATGAGTAATTTCAAATATTCAAATTAGTCGGTTTTTCCACATAGTTCTTTGGAACTTTCTGGGCAGTTTTCTCGACATGAAATGTGAAGCACACAGCAAACACAGAATTTAGTGAGGGATGTCGGAATGAAATTCTCTTCTAACGTTTCAAGAGCGATCGTAGCCGTTTCAGTCGTGACGGGCGCTGCTATTTGGGTCTCTGGCGGCTCTGCCTCTGCCCAAACTGTAAACTCTACCACCAACGTCGATGTCGTCATCGTCGATACCAATCCGCAAGGGTTTGGTGGGGCTTACATCGGGGCTGGTCCTTCTGCCAAGATCACCAATGGCGGTCAAGCCAATACCTCTGCCCTATTCGGCGGCAACATTCAGGGACGGGTACAAATTCCCAATACCCCTGTTTCTGCTCGTGGTAGTGTCATGTTTGGTCCTAACAACGCGGCGATCGTCCCCATGGTTACCTATGACTTGCCCGTTGCTCGCAACACCAACGTTTACGCAGGTGTTGGTTACTCTTTCGTTGAAGATAAGCAAAGCTTTGGGGTCAAGAAAAACACTCCGATGGGGAACAAAAATGCCCCTGTGGTAGTAGTGGGTGCAGAACACAGCATCACTCGCGATTTCGTCGTGTACGGTGATGTCAAATTGGGAATTAAAGCTTACGAAAATAGCCCTGCCTCGGCTGTTAACCTGACTGCAGGCGCTGGCTACCGCTTCTAAGCATGACTCAAAAAACAGGAACGAACGGCTTGAGGGCAAATTTTGTCTAAAACCAGCCGCAAGTTCTTGTTCTGGATTGGAGCTGGCTTGAGTTACAACCGCAGATTGACTAAGCGTCGGGATGGTGTCATTGCACCTCCCGACGCTGTGCTTTAAAGCAAACTCGATCTTATCCTGCCAGGGCACGGGCGTACTCCTCCTTGCGATTGCCGCCAACCCTGATACGAGAAAGATTTCTGGGGAATTGATGAGACTTTAGACTATGAATATAAGTGCAGATTTTTCAAGCTTGAATGTCAAGTTTTGATAATGATTGGTGCTCTGTGTGATGTGGTAAAAGCTAGTCAGAATGTTTATTCAGTTTGCCTTCTAGCGATTCACTTTGTCCTCAGCGGTCTGACCAAAGCGATATTTATCAGGTGAATCTAATGAAAGCGTCAAAATCGAAAGGGGATGTGCCTGCCAGATTGATCGCCGATGATCCCAACCTGACTCTGGGGGACTTTGCCGCGATGGTAATCCGATCGCAATATCGACAGCTGATCAAACGCGAGGAACAAGTGCTGGCGGATGAAGAACCTGAGCATTTGCACCAAATGCGGGTCGCCACGCGTCGTCTGCGCACTGCGTTGCAAGTGTTTCATGCCGCGATCGCTTTACCAAAAGCGGCTCATGCTAACCGCGTTGGAGATCTGGCCAGAACCTTGGGCGAATTACGGGATCTAGATGTGCAACTGGCAGATTTGCAAGAAATCTATCGGCCACAACTTACCCCTCAAGAACAAAAGTATCTGGATGAAGTGATTCGCGCTTTGGTTAAACACCGTCGTCAGGTGTATACCAAGGTTGCCTCTACCTTTGGGCGATCGCGCTACGAAAACCTTAAAGGTGCTTATGAACGCTGGTTGGCCAACCCCCAATTCACGGCGATCGCGACGCTGCCTCTCCGCCTGCTGCTACCAGAATTGCTCAGTCCTTTGTTATCCGAACTGTTGCTGCATCCCGGCTGGATGGTTGCCGCTCAGGATCAGTCAACCGCCGCCAGTCATACCCTGCACGACTTGCGGAAAGCCTGCAAACACGCCCGCTACCAAATTGAGTTTTTTGTGCCCTTCTATGGGGTGGCATTTCAAACTTGGGTGGCAGATGTCAAGTTGCTCCAAGAAAAACTCGGCAAACTGCAAGATAATGCCGTCCT
>JAIXVO010000800.1 GCA_027482985.1 Cyanobacteriota bacterium | reverse complement strand
TCTCCCGTAATCGACATTTTCAGGGAGACGTGTTTGGCTTTAGTACTTTCTCGAACCGTGTAGTCTGGCGACATTTCCACTTAATGACGACTGCGCTACTCACCCATGATGCCTTAAATTGAGGGAGGATTGACGGGCAATCGCCAGGTTTTTGGGAAATTTCCAGGATTCATCTCCCTAGAAGGGCCGGGAAACCCTTTAGACTTGATTCAGTTCCTCATCTGAGCGTGGGCTTCTGTCGGCATGGTGTTTCAATCCAGTCAAAATTTAACTCTGCGTCAGGCTGTGGCGACCGAATCGGCGT
This sequence comes from Cyanobacteriota bacterium, assembly GCA_027482985.1. Taxonomy (GTDB): domain Bacteria; phylum Cyanobacteriota; class Cyanobacteriia; order Leptolyngbyales; family Leptolyngbyaceae; genus JSC-12. The sequence goes on along the minus strand of JAIXVO010000800.1, from coordinate 6,821 downwards.
GGGCCGCCGCCCGTTTGTTTGAAGCGGGACCAGCGTTATTCAGCTACATTTTGGCTTCTCCGGCGGAACAGGCGCAGGTGATTCTGGAACAAGCCTTCACTTTTCCGCACCATGCCTTTAGCTACGAGCATACACAGATTGTGGAAGTGGATGGGCAGGCGGCGGGGTTGATGATCGGCTATCCCGGCGACTTGAAGCGGCAGGTGGATGAGAAAGTCCACTTTGTGATGGCGCGGTTGATGCCCCTGCGCAAGTTGCCCAAGATTCTGGTGAATGTGGCGGATTTGAGTCGGATTAAGCAGGATGTAGACCCGGCAGATTACTACATTCTGGGGGTGAGCGTGTTGCCCGAATTTCGGCGGCGCGGTATTGCCTCCTACCTGCTGGAGACGGCTGAAGCCGAGGCGATCGCCCTGGACTGTGAGGCCATTTGTGCCGATGTCAGCTACACCAACACGCCCGCCCTGCGCTTACTGGAAAAACACGGCTACGAGCGAGAATGCAGCAAAACCAGCGATCGCTTTGAGCAAATGACCCGCTCCGGCGGCATTCACCGGATGGTCAAACTGCTGCCTGCCTTTGAGGTCGATTAATCGCCGTCATTATTGCGCGTCGGGTGTGGGGTTTTCGGCTGCGGGACTAGGTTTGGCTGTGGGAGCCGTCGCGGAGCGTTTCGGAGTGCCCGTATTGAGGAAGTGCTGATACATGGCGCGGGAAATTTTCTGCACCAGATCATACGCCTGATCATCATTCGGTTGGCGGCGAATCATGACTGCCGTGGCGTAACGTTTGCCGCTGGGCATATCGATCAGCCCGACATCGCCAATCACACTGCTGATGTCTCCTGTTTTATGGGCGATCGTCGCACCGTCGCCCAACCCCTGTGGCAACTGGCTATTGTTAATCGTGCGGCTCATGATGTCCAGTAAGCGATCGCGCGATCGTAGCGACACTAGATCGCCCTGACTGACGCGCACCATCAGACTCGCCAATTCTTTCGGGCTGGTGGTATTGGTGCCTTTGAGGTCAGGCAACAGGGTCGTGAGTTGCGTGGCGGTTAAGCCCCAGGACTTGAAGCGTTGATTCAGTGCGGCCATCCCCCCCAGGCGATCGATCAGCATATTGGTGGCGGTGTTGTCGCTGATGGTGATCATTTTGGTGGCGGTTTCCAGCGCCGTGAATTGCGCTCCCACGGGCAAATACTGCATATCTCCGGCTTCCGGCGCAACCAGCTCTTTGCGCATTGTCAGCTTTTCATCTAACCGGATTTTGCCCGCATCGACTTCCTGGAAGAAGGCAATCAGGACGGGCACTTTGATCGTGCTGGCCGCGGGGAAAGTTGTACTCCCGCTCAAGTCCATGAAATTATTCGTATCCAGGTCAATCAGAAAGACTCCTGGCGTAAAGCCTGGATATTGCTGGGAGACGGTCTGAATGGCGGTTTTAACAGGTGTTAGTTCTTGCGCCAGAGTGAGGGGGATGTTGGCATTGGCGGCAGGAGGCGCAGCGGCAGGGGCAACCTTGTTGGCAGAACTGGCCTGCTTCACAGGTTGATTCGCCAAATTGTTAAAAAAGGGATTCGTCGCGGGATTCCAGGCGGAGAGCAGCGTTCCCGCCAGCACGCCAACGCCCACACTCAAGATCAACATGCGCGAGGCATACAGGGCGATCGCCAGACTGCGAGACCGAGGTCGCACCGGCACCACTTCCCGCCGCCGCGATCGCGCTACCCGTCGGGTCTGGAGCGTTGTGTCCTGGTCTTGCAGGAGCGTATCGGGTTGCAACGAGGTGCTGGCCTGAATCAATGTGGGTTGAGCCTGCAACCGGGTGGCGCGGGGATCGCCTGGACGGGGACGACGACCATTCGTCGGGCGACGGGGAAATGGCACCAGACCCGAATTACCAGCGGTGGCAGTCCGTCCTGTGAAAGAAGCATCCAGTGATCCGAGAGATTGTCGACGATCGCGACGAATCGGCGGCAGGGGTGGGGGCGGCTGGGGCGAAAGGGACTGGGGCGATCGCGACAGTTGTCGTCCCCGTGGTTCCAGACGAGTGGGGCGTTCCGTCAGGGGAGTCCCACTCGCGGCAGAGGCGCGACGAGCACGACGAGTGGCTGCTAAAGACTGGTGCGATCGCTGTCCGAATAACCACTTCCAACCGTTGAAGCCAGACTGCTTCGGCGGCGGGGACGGTGAGAGTTGGCAGAGGTCGCCGCGATCGCTCGGTGCGAGGCGCGGATCGGGAGTCGTCGAGCGCGGTCGGGCAGGCTGGCGACGGCGTTTGAACAAGCCGAATCCTTCCCGCCGCGATCGCCGTGATGCCCCTCCTTGTTCTGACATACTCCCGCATCCTCACCAAAAGTCATGGCAAACGTTAACAGAATTATCGCCCTGTGTCGAGCGATCTTAGGGGTTTTTTATGAGTTGGCAGCAGTTTGCAGTTGAGGTTGGGGATTTGCCGATGGCAGTTCCACGGGATCAGTTGCCTGCGCATCAGTGGTCGATTCCTGAGCTAACGTCGGTGACTTGCCGCCTTTTTGCAGGAAAGTGCCGACCATCGCCAACAGCGCATTCACTTTGCGGGTGCGCCATTCGTCAATCACAGCATTGACTTCACGGGCAGACAAGCGCCGCTCCAGCGCCTCTCGCAAATACGCCGCATGCCCCGTCTCATCCTGCGCCACACTCAAGATCCCTTGCGTCAGGCTGACACTCTTGGCATCGGTCGGGAGAGCGTGTGCCATCCGCACAAAGTCTTTGCTGGCATCCAGTTCCAGAATGTAAGTGCTGGCGAGAAACACCGTCCAATCGATCGCCGCTGGTTTCAACTGGGCGGGCGTGAAGCCATCGAAGTAAGCCGCAAAAAAGGGACTCCGCCGCCGCTCCTCCGGACTCCCATCGGTCGCTGTGGCGGGCACTTGGCTGAAATCAATCACTTCCCGATTCAGTTGTTTCAACGCCTGGGCAAAAATCTGCCCATGTCGCCGTTCATCCTTGGCATGGCGATCCAGTCGGGTCGCTAACCACTCATCGCCTTCCTGAGCCGCGCGATCGCGCAGGGCTTCCAGAAACGGCACCGATCCTGATTCCGCCAGTTGCAATGCGGCTAATGTATGAGGCCGGGTGAGGGAGTCGCGCATATTCCGAGCCGAGATGTAAGCCGTGGCTCCAGAACCGATTAAATGCAGCATTTGGGTGACAAAATTCATGGCGAAATGTGTTGGGGAGAAGCTACATGGGAGATTCTAACGTTGTTTCCAAATTCGGCTAGCAACCTGGCAAAGAAGTGGCTACAGTTTATTAGAGCTTGAGGCCAGATCGAGACGATACGGGGTGATCGCGGCACCCCCAGAGAGGTAGTTTGTGCGGTTGTTTACATCCATCACCGGCCTGCGGTGTTACTTAAACGCCCAACGCTTGAGCCATTCCCGGCTGGAGCACTCCTCCGCCTCCGCCGAATTTGCCAGCGATTTGCCCCTCGATATTGGCTTTGTTCCTACGATGGGAGCCTTACACGCCGGACATCTGAGCTTGATTGAAACGGCGCGGCGAGAAACCAAAATTGTCGTCGTCAGCATTTTCGTCAACCCGCTGCAATTTGGCCCAACTGAAGATCTGGCTCGCTATCCCCGCACGCTCCCAGCGGATCAAGCCCTCTGTGCCGCCGCCGGAGTGGATGCCCTCTTTGTCCCCTCCGTCGCTGAAATGGGTGCAGGCGATCGCGGCACTCAGGTGATCCCCCCCGCCGGGATGATGGCGGGCCTATGTGGGCGATCGCGCATCGGCCACTTTCAGGGGGTCGCCACCATTGTCACCAAGCTGTTAAACATTGTGCAGCCGACACGGGCATACTTTGGGCAGAAAGATGCCCAGCAACTCGCGATCATTCGGCGGTTAATTTTTGATTTAAATTGGCCGATTCAAATCGTCGGGTGCCCTACACTCCGAGAGGACAGCGGGTTGGCGATGAGTTCTCGCAACCAATATCTCAGCCCCACGGAACGCACCCAGGCCACGGCGTTATATCGCGGTTTGCAACAAGCGGCACAACTCTTTCACGCAGGCGAACGATCAAGTAGTACCCTGGTTGAGGCGGTTAAGACTGAATTAAGGCAAGTCCCCGCGATCGCACACGAATACATTGAATTAGTAGACCCAGACACTATGGAGACATTACACGAGGTGAAGGATACGGGCTTACTGGCAGTCGCCGCCCGCTTAGGCACCACTCGGCTGATTGATAACCTGCTACTCAGTACGCGCCGCCCGATTGTGGCGATCGATGGTCCCGCTGGCGCTGGCAAATCCACCGTCGCTCGGCAAGTCGCCCAAGCCCTGGGGCTGTTTTACCTCGATACCGGAGCGATGTACCGCGCCTTAACCTGGTTTGTGCTGGAGTCGGGTGTCTCGCTGGCGGATGAACCCGCGATCGCCGAACTACTGAACCAATGCCAAATTGAATTTAAGTCCCTCACCCCCAGTCATCAGGACAATGGCGCAACCTTAGACAGTGCCGTCCCCACCCTGAATCCCTTCTCCCCGCCTGCCATTTTCGTAAATGGGCAAGATGTGACGCAGATTATCCGCAGCCTGGAAGTCACCGCCCACGTCTCGACGATCGCCGCTCAACCGACTGTCCGGGAACAACTCGTGAAACGCCAACAAATTCTGGGCCGACCCGGCGGCGTGGTAATGGAAGGGCGCGACATTGGCACCCATGTCTTCCCCGATGCCGAAGTCAAGATTTTTCTCACTGCGTCCGTCCAAGAACGAGCCCGTCGCCGCCAGCAAGACCTATTGCAACGGGGCCTGGATGAAGTCAGCCTGCCAGAATTGGAGCAGTCCATCAGCAACCGCGATCGCAAAGACAGCACGCGCCTGATCGCCCCCCTCCGTAAAGCCGCCGACGCGATCGAGATCGATACTGATCATTTGAGTATTGCGCAAGTTTGCGATCGGATTGTCGCCCTCTACCAGGAACGGTTAGCCTTGCAAGGACACCATTAGTTCCGACTTCCTGCCACACGCCCCCGGCTCAGCTCTAGAGGTAAGTTGAACAACGCCACAACTAGAGCCGGGATGCGCAGACCCAGCGTTGCCCTCTGGAGGGGGCTGCCACCCAAGCCCAGAATTTTGGTTTTAGTCAGAGACTCGCGCTACTGCAAGACTTTTGCCTAGCAAGTTGCCCACCGTTGGGAACAGGGACATTGCTTCAACGCAAGCACTCAGCCGAACGCAATGAGGTCACTCTAATTTCTCCCAGCAAATCATCACGATTAATTTCTCGTAACGATCGCTACCTTTTCTCCAGGGATCATTCCCCATGATCAGGCTGTGACCTAGAAGGATGCGATCGTGAGACAAAGTTCATTGACACGAATGTTAGTCGGGCTGAGCTTTTTTCTCACCACCCTGATTGTGGCCGTATCTGGCTATATGCTGGCCGGCTGGAACTGGCTCGATGCCGTATATCAGGTGATTATCACCGTGTTTGGGGTAGGTTTTGGGGAAATGGGACCTATGACCCCCGCCCTGCGCATCTTCACCATGGTGGTGATTGTGGCGGGCTGTACCTCCGTCGCCTACATCCTGGGTGGTTTTTTACAGATGATTACCGAAGGCGAAGTCAAACGGGCGTTAGGAATTAGACGAATGATGCGAGAAATCGACCAACTCTACGACCATGTGATCATCTGCGGCTATGGTCGGATTGGCCAACTCTTGGCCCGCAATATGAAAGAAGCCGAGCATCCCTTTGTGCTGATCGATAACGATCCCAGCCGAGTGGCAAAAGCCGAAGCCATGGGCTACCTCGTGCAACAGGGCAGCGCCACCGATGAAACCGTACTAGAAGCCGTGGGCATTCATCGGGCGCGGTTTCTCGCGACCGTGCTGCCGGACGATGCTGCCAACGTGTTTATTACCTTAACCGCCCGCAGCCTGAATCCAGGGCTGATGATTTTGGCGCGGGGCGAATATCCCTCCACCGAACGCAAACTCCTACAAGCCGGAGCCGATCGCGTCGTGTCACCCGCCGCGATCGGGGCACTCCGGATGTCCCACATGATCACCCATCCCGCCTCGCTCGATTTTCTGGATCAGTCCAATGGGCGCGAAACCCTGAACGAAATCCTGACCCAGATCCAGTTGCAACTGGACGAACTGATCATTCCCCCTAATTCCGATCTGGTGGGAGCCTCAATCGGCACGATGGAAGTCCGGGGGCGCGGAGCCTTCGTCATTGTGGCGTTACGGCGGGCGGCAGGGGAAACCATCATCCATCCCAGCACCGATTTATTTGTGCATGAAGGCGACACCCTAATCGTCATGGGACACCGGGGCGATATTCCCCAATTTGCCAAACATCATGCCCTCAAAAAGCAAATGCAGTATCGGGGGGCGAAGGTATCCCGTAGGCTGAAATAGGTGAGTTTTGAAGGTCTATGGCTATCCCTGCGGTTTCGGCGGATGCGGTCTTGCAACAAGCGGCATCCCTCCTGGTCTATCAAGCGGTTTTAGAAACCGACATTGGTCGCGCTTTCCTAGAGCTATTGCAAGGCATCCATCGCGCCAAACGCGCCCCCACCCTCAAAACCATTAGCTGTCTCCGCGCCTATGGTCGCTGGTTTCGATTGCTGGCCGAACGCCAACAAAGCTGGCAAGAGTATCTGCTGACGCAGGTATTGCAAGCCGACAATCCCTTTTCCCGGCAGGTGCAAACCACAGACTTGGCCGCCCTCCCCACGGGCTTGTTGCAGGCTGCTCGACACGATTTGCAAGTGTTACAGCGGTTGTACTGGTGTGACGGCGAACAACTCAACT
>JAIXVO010000835.1 GCA_027482985.1 Cyanobacteriota bacterium | reverse complement strand
GTACCAGCCGTTGTTCGCAAAGGTGGCATAAGCGCCAGCCATTTCCAGCGGCGTTAAATCGACCGAACCCAACGGTAAGGACACAACAGGCTCGATCGGGCTACGAATGCCAATCGTTCTGACAATATCGATCACCTTGTTCAAGCCGACTTCTTGCCCCAGTTTGACGGCTGGAATGTTGCGCGAGACGGCCAGAGCTTGCCGAATCGAAATCGGGCCAGAGAACGACCCATCATAGTTCTGGGGATAGTACATCTCGTAGCCGTCGGGATACCCCACGGGACTATCATCCACCGTAGAGTCGGGGCCATACTTACCAGAGGCAAAAGCGGCGTAATAAACGAAGGGTTTGAAGGCTGACCCCGGTTGGCGTAAAGCTTGGATCGCGCGATTGTATTGACTCTTGCGATAATCCACCCCACCCACCATCGCTTTCACAAAATGGGTGCGGGGATCGACGGCCACCAGTGCCATTTGATCCGCATAAACGCCCTGGGATAGCAGGGATTCGTGCCCTTCTTTCACCACTTCTTCGGCAATGCGTTGCAACTTCGTATCGACAGTGGTTTGTACCCGCATGCCGCCTTTCAGGATGGCATCGCGCCCAAAGCGGCGGGTCAGTTCTTGGACGGCGGCTTCAGTCACATAGGGAATTTGGCTGGATTGGAAAGACGTGATCTTCCCTAACTTGATTGGGTACGCGAGGGCAGTTGCCTTCTCTTCTGGCGTAATCCAATTCAATTCCAGCATCCGGTTCAGCACTTCTTGTTGGCGTTGTTTCGCCCGTTTCAGGCTGACGAAGGGACTGAGGCTCTCCGGGGCTTGAATCAAACCCGCCATCATGGCAGATTCTGCCAAATTCAAATCGCTGGCGGATTTGCCGAAGTAGCTCTGAGCGGCAGTGGCGGCACCGTAAGTATTGTGTCCCCAGTAGACCTGATTCAGATACATTTCCAGAATTTGGTCTTTAGTGAAGATCTGCTCCACGCGCATCGACAGCACGGATTCCGCGAGTTTTCGGCTGAATGCCTGTTTGGGACTGAGGAATAGGTTTTTGACTAACTGCATCGTCAGGGTTGACCCCCCTTCCACGGTGCGGCCTTCTTCCCAGTTGGCTTTTAAGGCACGGACGATCGCCCCTGGATTCACGCCCCGATGCTGGAAGAAGTGACTATCTTCGATCGCCATCACGGAGCGTTTCAAGTGCGGCGAGATTTTGTCGAGGGGAATCACTTCCCGATTCGCTTCTCCATGCAGGCTGGCGAGGAGTTTGCCGTTGATGTCGTAAATGTGGGTGGTTTCGGTCGGGGCGTAGCTGCGAAGGACGCGGACATCCGGCAAGTTGCGGAAGCTGATGGCTAATCCCACCAGTCCGCCTGCCACCACCGCACTGGTGAGCATGGTGGCTCCCAACACAATCCCGCCAGTGACCTTACTGACCGTACCCACAAAATTTAACAGGGGCGCGGGATTGGGCGGCGGCGATGGGCGTTTTTGGGGGAAGGTGTTGGAAGACACGACAGTTTCCTGAAACGGCAATAGGGGTAGATGATAGACGATGAATCTGAATTTGAATCGTTTTTCAGAAGCCACGATCGCGAACCCGGAAAGCGGCACAATTTTTAGCGAAAATCGGGCTTGGGCATGGAGCCTAGACGAGAAAGAGGGCGATCGCTTGCATTATAGTAGGTTGTCCCTTCCTATTTATTGAGTGCCTAATTAGCCCGTGAGTGTAGCAGACCCAACCCCTAATCAGCAAAGTTTAACGTCAACTTCAACATTGACGGTAGATCAGGATTTTACCTGGCTCGATCGCGGCACCAGCGAAATTTTTCCCGATCAGCGCGACTCCCAGAATCCGGATGAAAACTTAGTGCAGCGGTTACTGACCGGCGATCGCCCCCTGCGCGTCAAGTTGGGCATTGATCCCACGGGATCAGAAATTCACCTGGGGCACAGCATCCCAGTGCGCAAACTGCGGGCGTTTCAGGATGCGGGACACACCGCTGTCCTGATCATTGGCGACTTCACAGCCCGAATTGGCGACCCCACAGGTAAATCGGATGTTCGTCGCCAACTGACGGAAGCCGATGTGCAAGCCAATGCCCAAACCTACCTGGATCAGGTGCGTCCCATCCTCGACTTTGACACCCCCGGTCGCCTAGAAATTCGCTACAACTCCGAATGGTTGGCACAACTGGACTTATCCAAGATTTTAGAATTACTGACTACGATGACCGTGGGGCAAATGCTGGCGAAAGAAGGCTTTGCAGAGCGCTACGAGAAAGGCAGTCCCGTCTTTCTCCATGAATTTTTATATCCGCTGATGCAGGGCTACGACTCGGTGGCGGTGGCATCGGATGTGGAGTTGGGCGGCACCGACCAGAAATTTAACATTGCGGTGGGGCGCGATTTGCAACGGCATTTCGGGATGCGCCCGCAATTTGGCCTGTTGCTGCCCATTTTGCTGGGGACAGATGGCGTTCAAAAGATGTCCAAATCCCTGGGCAACTACGTGGCGCTGACGGAAGATCCCCTCACCATGTATTCCAAACTCGAAAAAACTCCCGATCAACTCCTAGCCAGCTATTTTGAATTGCTCACCCCCCTGCCGCTGGACTCCCTGCCCGAAAATCCCCGCGATCGCCAAAAACTCCTGGCGATGAACGTGGTCAGCCAATACCACGGACCGGCGGCGGCACAACAGGCGCAAAAAGATGCGGCAGACTTAACCCAGGGGCAGACGCAGCAAGCCGACAATGTGCCCGAATTCTCTCTGGCAACGATTCAATTTCCCGTTAAATTGTTTTATCTCGTGAGTGCGAGTGGCCTGTGTAAGACCAGTTCCGAAGCTCGTCGCCAAATTCAGGGAGGGGGGGTGAAGTTGGATGGCGATCGCGTGGATCAGGTTGATTTGACGTTTAATACACCGTCGGAGTTAAACGGGCGGGTGTTGCAATTTGGTAAAAGTAAGTTTGTCCGCTTGGTTAGTTCCTGAATCATGAACGATTTATTGATGGTGTCTCGATGGGTTGGGCGATCGCTGGTCATAGGGGCGATCGCGACCACGGTGCTCAGTTGCACCCCCAGCAAAGTTTCGCAATGTAACCAACTGTCGGATGCGGTCAACAAAATGCGACCGCTGGCCGAACAGTTTCAACAAGAAAACCAGAATTTCGATGCCGCTGCCAAAGCTGCCGGGGCGCGGAATGATTTTAACGGGGTGAAAACGGCAGCGGGGAATGCAGCCACGGCCTTTGGTGGAATTAGCGGCAAACTGGATAGTCTGATCCAGGACATTCAAAAGATGAATTTGCAAGATGAGAAGCTGGTCGGATTGAAAGACCGATATGTGCAAAATGCCACTGCCATCAATACTTCGTTCAAAGAAATTACCAATGCGTTGACGACCGTCAGCCAATTGGAAAATTCTCCCAAAGGGCTGCAAGATTTGACCACGGCAGGCCGCAACCTGACGGCGACCGCGCAAAAGATGAACGGCTTAATTCAGGCGGAGACGCAACTCGTGGCCGATTTCAACCAATATTGTGAAGTGAAAAAGTAAGGAGTGCCATGACGGTTGCCGATCGCATTATTGTGCCGCTCGATGTCCCCACTGCGCCCCAGGCGATCGCCCTGCTGGATCAACTGCCTGCCGTCACCTTTTGGAAAGTCGGGCTGGAACTCTTCGTCAGCGCCGGACCAACCCTCCTGACCGAACTCAAAGCCCGCCGCAAACAAATTTTTCTCGACCTCAAATTTCATGACATCCCCAACACGGTCGCCGGAGCTTGCCGCGCCGCCGCCCAATATGGGGTGGAGTTGCTCACGCTGCATGCCACTGCCGGACGGGAGGCTTTGCAAGCAGCGCAAACAGCCGCAGTGGAAGGAGCGCAGGCTGCCGGACAAGCACCCCCCAACCTATTGGCGATTACTGTCCTCACCAGTTTGAATGCCCGCGCGATCGCCTTTGATTTGAAAATCCCTATAGAACTGCCAGAATATGCCCTGCACATGGCCTTACTCGCCCAAACCAGCGGGTTATCCGGGGCAGTGTGCTCGCCGCAGGAAGTGGCCCAACTGCGTGAAACCTGTGGCGATGAGTTTCTTCTCGTATGTCCGGGCGTTCGTCCCACCTGGGCAGCGGCGGGCGACCAACAACGCATTCTCACCCCAGCTCAAGCGATCGCGGCAGGTGCCAACTACCTAGTGGTCGGTCGCCCCATTACTCAGGCTGAAAATCCGGCGATCGCCTTTGATCGCATCTGTGAAGAGATCGCATAAAAATACTCCAGGAAAGAGAACCTCCCCTGGAGTGAACACAACTGTGCTCTGGAGCTATCGTGATTGTCAGCGATCAATTCACATCACTGTGAACCGCGAGTCGCCAACACTCAAGCGGCTCACAGCCATGTTAGCTATTTGCTGTAGTAGCCCGATGCCACGCGTTCTTGGAAGATTTTGTCGCGCATGGCATCCACTTCGGGGAACAGAATCGGTTGCACAGTGGCAATCCCAGAGCCATAGCGAGCCGTTTCCAGTTCTTTACCCGCATTCTTGCCATCGCCAATCAACACGGTTGCCGTGCTGTCATTGGGCACCAACATGCCGCAGTTGCTCCAAACCCGCGTGCCATTGGTGTTGCTGTAGGGCTGACATTCCGGCAATACATTGTTGCGCTTGGTCATGTAGATGGGGCCAAACACTTTCACTTCACCACCAGGGTTGAAGGCAACTGGAGTGTCACCACCAATGCTGAGCTTACCGCACAGGTATTCAGCTTTGCTGAAATCTTCTTTGCCTTGGGGGGTCAAAAAGCCACGAACGCGCACTTCTTGAGCGGGGCAGTTAGCCATAAAAGCTTCAGCTTCGGGGCTAATTTTGCCTTGCAAGTTGTAAGTTTTCCCATCGTACTTAAACATGCCATCCTTGATCTCGGAACTCCAGTGGAACTGGTCAGCAGGCATGGGCTTTGCACTTGCAACACCAGCGGTCATGGCCACGAGAGCAGCACCGAGGGCAACGGTAGACAAAGTTTTAAGACTCATACTGTGTGTCCTTAGATAGTGTGAGAGGTTGACTGAGTGCATGCAAACCAACAAAAATGAGTCGAAGAAATAGTCTTCAACGATTGCTTGACTGTCTTCTAAAATCAGTTTGAACAGCCAGCCTATTTAAGTTTGCAAATTATCGAGAATTGAGTTCGAGTGAGATCAGCAAATTCATCGCCTGCTCAAACCTGCAACTAACCTAATCTTTACGCCGAAGAATCAGGGGTAGAAAAAATACGGAAACTTGTCAGGAAAAAGTCAGATCAATGTGATGGTAGGAAATACCTATGGAGGAGGAGGGAGGAGGAGGGAGAGGGAGGAGAAGGGAGTCAGGAGTCAGGAGTCAGGAGTCAGGTTTCGACGTGAGCACTAGCCGAAAGTAGTCAGGAGGCAAGAGTAATGATCTTGCTGAATATTGAACGGCTGTTGTCCTCTGCCCTCTGCCTGCTGCCCTCTGCCTGCTCTCGCCGTAGGGTGCTGTTAGCGACAGCGTAACGCACCACAACCAGCATCATGGTGTGCTACCTGCGCCCCTCTGCCTTCATGCCGCTAGCGGTTGTAATAGCCGGAGGCAACGCGATCGCGGAAAATTTGGTCGCGCATCCGTTCGACTTCTGGGAAGAGGACAGGTTCGACGGTATTGATGCCGGAGCCAGTGCTGGCGGTGCGCATGACTTGTCCGGTGTTTTGACCGTCACCAATGCGCACGACTGAGGAGCCGTCATTGGGAACGGTCATGCCGCATTCTGTCCAAATCCGTTTACCGTTTTTACTGCGAGGTTCACAGGTTTTGAGCGTGGCTGGCCCTTTGCCAAAAACGCGCAATTCTTTCGTCGGCAATTCAGCAAATTCAGCCGGTAATTCTGGCCCACCCAGGCTCTTGGAACAGAGGAACTCGGCTTTACTCCATTCGGGCCTGCCCTGGCGATTTACAAAGCCGCGCACCCGGACAACGTTGTCATTATTGCTCAGACAATCATTAATGAAAGACTCAGCTGCTAAGTTATCTGGCATCACGTAGGTTTTGCGATTGTACTGAATCTGGCGACGATCGCGCATTGAGCTTGCATCGATCGCCGTACTCCAATGGAACTGATCCGCTGGGAGTGGAGTGGCAGTTGCAGTCTGAGCATCTAATGCAACGAGAGTGGCTCCGACGGCAACGGCGGATAAAGTTTGAAATTTCATACCCATCGATCCTTGTCTCTAAGAATTGACTGAAGCCCAAGCCGATCGCGAACCGCAGGGCTTACCTGGGCTCAACGGCTACGGCCTGGGAAATGTTGGAAATGCAGTGTTGATGGCGCGATCGTGGGTGTCATCATCCACGATCGCAGTCTGTTTAATAGATGGAGATGCCACAGCAGCGTAAGTTGTGAAGCCTCTGAGAAGGCTGCTGGGTAAATGCAGGTGCCCTTTCTCTACGCGCCAGTAAATTTACTGACAAATTCGCACTTCTACACCATAGGTTTTTCTAGTAGAGGTGAGAATTAGGGAAATTACGGAAAGTTGTCATCGAAATGTCATGCTAATGTCATATCAGAGATTTCCCTGATGCCAGGAAATAAAGCAAGCTGAATGGGTGCATCTGGCATGCGTATGTTTGAGTCGTTGCTCCGGGTTCCCGTTAAATCGCCCCCGTGCCTATGGATAGTGAGGAAGCGCTACGGATTGTGCAGGACATCTTAGAGGACATCACGCTCAGCAAGACTCAGGTGATGATCTTCGAGCAGATCTGGCAAGGGTTGTCTTATCAGGCGATCGCGCGTCAGAGTGGCTACAACGAAGGCTATGTGCGATCGGTGGGGTCGAAGTTACTCCAGACCATCGCCCAAGCTTGTGGCGAGAAGGTGACGAAAAACAATCTGCAATTCGTGCTGAAACGCTACAAGAAACAGCACACGCAGGCTGGCGGGATTGAAGTCCCAGTTAGCTATCGTCCTGTATTGCAAGAAAGTCGCACGTCTCAGCAAGACTGGGGGGACGCGATCGATGTCTCTAACTTCTGGGGCAGAGCGAACGAATTACACTGGCTGAGTCAGTGGATTGTGCAGGAGCGCTGCCGCATGGTCGGCATCCTGGGCACTAGTGGGATCGGCAAAACCGCCTTGTCGGTGAAATTAGCCGAAGCCGTCCAGTCTGATTTTGACGCAGTGATCT
>JAIXVO010000422.1 GCA_027482985.1 Cyanobacteriota bacterium | reverse complement strand
TCGCGCCGCCCCCCGCCACTTGTCGGGTTTCCTCATGCCGAATGATTAAAACCGGGGCTTCCCGCGATAGACGCTCCACTTGCCCGGTCAAAAATTCATCCAAACAGAGGTCACCAATCACCATGACTCGTGGCTGGTGAAACTGATCGATCAGGTGGGTTAACCGCTCAGCGGCAGCCGAAAGTTGTTCAACAAAAGTAGAATTGAGCGTCATGACTCGCAGGATGAGGGTCGGTGCCTATTGTCTCGTAAATTGTTGATTTGCGATCGCCCCCCGCCGGAATCTGTTTTAGGGCCACACTAGACTGCAAAGCGTCGAAACAGTTCAGTCCTTGAGCGCGTTGATTGGCACGCTGTTGCCAGGTTGGCTAGAGCGACAGCTGTAAAGGGGAGATAAAGTTTTTATTTGAATTGGGAAAATTAGTGACCCCGCCTGCCAAATTGGGCACGCTCAACCTATCGCCAAGTGCTTCCACCGATGACCGCCGGCATCTTTCAACTGCTCAAAACTCAGCTTTGGCTTGAACTATCTAACTATCTGGTTGTGAAAAGCCCGAATTGAGCACCATGATTGATAAATTGCTCGCTGTTCCATGCGTCCACAAAGGTTGACCTCAGCCTCAACAATCAGGATTTGAGCGAAAATTAGTTTGAGGAAATAAATGTGTTGATGAAACTTCATTGATTTCCCCTGATCTCACTCAGGAATCGGCGTATAAGAATTCATCCCCTAACCCTGTTGAATCATTTGCCCTGGTTTTCCCTGGTTCACCCCGCTCGGCTGGGTGCTGTCATGACCGTTCGCCCCTGGCTTCCCACTGGTGGGATGGAGTTGCTTCTTGTTCGAGTTCGATAGAATGAGGACAACAGGAGGCGCGTTGCGGTGTGGCGCTTGGCTGGGCTCGTTGAGAACAGCCAGAGGTTCGTCATTGATCTTCAAAATTGATCAATGTGCTGACTGCCCCCCAAAGCGTTTCCTCGTCCTGATTCGAGCGCATGACGGTCACAGCATCTACTGGAATAAGCTTTTCTTTTTCGTTTATTTCTGTCTGCAAGATATAACCAGACACAGCAGGGGCAGCAAGATTGGTAGCAATTTTTTATTCATAGTGAGATAAGATGAGCAATTCAAATTGTGCCTATCTCACGATCCATCAATTCGGGTTGTACCGTTTGCATGACACAATTTTCTGGTAGATTCGCTGGACTGTTTCGCAAAAGTCGTCGGGGGGCGATGAGCGTCTTGAGACATCCTGTTCTGTTGACTAGTGTCCTAGTTACAGGCATGGTGTTGGGAGTGCGTCATTGGGGACTGCTGCAACCGTGGGAACTACTGACCTATGATCAGATGGTGCGGCTGAGACCAGATGAAGCGCCCGATCCCCGATTGTTACTGGTCACGATTACTGAAGAAGACATTCGGTTACAAAACCAGTGGCCCATGTCGGATGAGATTATTGCCCAGTTGTTGCAGAAATTGCAGGCACAACGACCCCGGACGATTGGCCTGGACATTTACCGGGATGTCCCGCATCAACCAGGTCACAGTGAGCTCTTGAAGCAACTGCAAGCCCCGAATGTGATTGCGATTCGGCTGCTGGGCGATGAGGATAAACAAGGGGTGCCAGCGCCGCCAGGTGTCCCGCCAGAACGGGTGGGATTGAGCGATATTGTGGTTGATCCGGATGCGATCGTGCGGCGTAA
Source organism: Cyanobacteriota bacterium (assembly GCA_027482985.1). Lineage (GTDB taxonomy): Bacteria > Cyanobacteriota > Cyanobacteriia > Leptolyngbyales > Leptolyngbyaceae > JSC-12. Next base: position 2,226 of record JAIXVO010000422.1, on the reverse strand, counting down.
CTTACTCTACGCCCGCACGCCAGAGTCTCAGTTTTATAGCTTTGCGTTGCGGTTGAGTTTGCATTATCTGCAGATCCAACCGTCTGAGTTTCAGGTGCAGGCTCCGAATGGGTTACGCATTCGAAATGCGCTATTTCCCTCGTTAGTGCCAACTTCGGGGAGCTATGAAGACCTGGACGATCGCGGGTATCAGGTGATGTTGAGTTACCGGACGGCGAAAGAGGTGGCGCATCAAGTGTCGTTGTCTCAGGTGTTGAATGGGGAAGTGCCGCCGGAGTGGATTCAAGACAAACTCGTGCTGATTGGCACCACGGCTCCCAGTGTGCGGGATTTATTTTTAACCCCCTACAACATCTCTAGCGTTAAAAGCCCGGATACGCCGGGTGTGGTGGTGCATGCCCAAAAAGTCAGCCAAATTCTGAGTCATGTGCTGGAACAACGACCGCTGATCTGGTTTTGGAGCGATGGTGCGGAAGTGGTTTGGGTCTTGCTTTGGGCCGGACTGGGGGGGCTGCTAGGCTGGCGCTTACGACATCCGTTATCCCTGGGCTTGGTGGGGGTGATCGGGGTGGGTGCGTTGTTTGTTGGTGGCTATGCCCTCTTTTTACAGGCGGGGTGGATTCCTGTCGTGCCCACCGCGATCGCTTTCCTGGGCACTGGCATTGCCATGGTCACTTATCGCTTGCTGCATGATGCCCTCCATGATGGGTTGACGGGACTGCCCAACCGGACTCTATTTGTGAATCAGTTGCAATGGGTGTTGGGGAAACGCAAACGGTTTTTGCAGCGCCAACACCGGGGCGATCGCTCCGTTGCCGTGCTCTTCCTGGGACTGGATAGCTTTAAAGCGATTAACGATAGTTTTGGGCATCGGTTGGCCGATGAAGTACTGGTATCGATCTCCCAACGGTTGAAGCCCTGCTTGCGCCCTACGGATGAACTGGCGCGGGTGGGCGGCGATGAGTTTGCCGTGTTGCTGAAGAATGTGCGTGACCCGGATGAAGTGGCACATCTGGCAGATTGTCTCCAAAAACAGGTGCGAATTCCGTTTACGGTGGGCGATCAAGAAGTGGTGACGACTGCCAGTGTCGGGATTGTGCTGGATCAGCCCAGTGCCAAACATGAACCGGAAGATCTGCTGCGGGATGCGCATACCGCGATGCACCAGGCGAAAGCCGCAGGGAAAGCTCGGTATCAGGTATTTCGCGCCGGGATGCGGGAGCAGGTGATGACCCGGATGCAACTGGAAACCGATTTGCGGCGGGCGATCGAGCGGCAGGAATTTCAGCTCCACTATCAACCAGTGATCTCGCTGCAAACAGGGGCGATCGCGGGATTTGAAGCCTTGCTCCGGTGGCAACATCCCCAGCGCGGCTTTGTTCATCCAGTGGAATTTATCCCCGTGTCCGAAGAAACGGATTTGATTATCCCAATTGGGCAATGGGTCATTCGGGAAGCTGTCCGTCAACTCAAATTGTGGCAGACCCAATTTGTCACCGAAACGCCCCTCGTCGTCAGTGTGAATCTGTCGGGGCGACAATTTTTGCAGACCGATCTAGTCGAGCAAATTGAACAAACGCTGATCGACTACGACGTTGATGGGCATAGCCTCAAACTGGAAATTACCGAAAGCATCGCGATGCATGATGTGGAATCGACGATCGCGTTGCTGATGCGGCTCAAAGCGCTGAATCTCCAACTCAGTATCGACGACTTCGGCACAGGCTACTCTTCCCTCAGCTACCTGCACCGCTTCCCCACCGACACCATCAAAGTCGATCGCTCCTTCGTCAGCCGCATGGGAGATGAGACGGAAGATGCCCACATTGTTCAGACCATCATCATGTTGGGGCACAACCTAGGCATGATGATTGTGGCGGAAGGTGTGGAAACGGTGGAGCAACTGAATCAACTACGCCTGCTGAAATGCGAATTCGGCCAAGGCTATTACTTCTCCAAACCCGTGCCCAGCCACATCGCCGAAGAGTTACTTAGTAAGAACTTACGCTGGTAAAAGAGTGATTCAGGCCCGTACAAAGTTCTAATCGCAGTGACCTCGAATTGAGGCTCAATTTAAGTGCGATCGCGACGGATTGAGCTAGGTCGAATAGTTATCATCCGCTTCAACTTAAGCTCATCTCTAGAGACGATTTCAACCCCGTCACGGCTAGCGCATTTTTGCGCAGCCCCAGCGTTGACCTTTGGAGGGGGTTCGGGGGACGCAAC
>JAIXVO010000088.1 GCA_027482985.1 Cyanobacteriota bacterium | reverse complement strand
TTGGCTGGATGGGGCTGAAGCCTGATCTATTGCCAAACGGGGCGAATGTATTGAGTGTTCGCCCGGACATAGCAGCGATCGCGCGTTAGCATCCAGGGTGAGCCGTTGGCGGTTGTGACAAAGGCGTTGCCACCCCGCAGTTCGGCGTGAACGATGTCGCGATTGTTGAAGTACACCCGGACAATCCGACCATTGGGCGTTTGCCGACAATTCAATTCACCATCGCTGGAAACCACCTGCCACGTGGGCCAGGTAACTAGCCCATTGGTTTCGCTCAAGAAGGTGTTGGCATTGCGGGCGTTAAAGTCGCCTCGGCGGTTGGGACTGGGAAACGTAGTTTGTTCAGCCTGGGCCAAACCCACGGTGGCAAAACTGGCAGATAGAACAAAACCTGCTCCCACAAGGGCCATCAATGACTTATTCATACAAAAATCTCGACAGATGTGACGACTGCAAAACTAAAAAACTGAATCAGGGCAGCACTTTGGAGTGTTTGACTGACCTGTTTTTAACCTCACGGGCAACTCCGTAAATTCCGTAAAGCCCCACTTTTCGTTAAGATATTTGTCTGCTTATTACCGATCCTTTACGCTGCTGGCTGCACCCTGTAATGCTCACAGACCTGTTCCCGTTTCAGTTGTTTATCGTGCCTCCCACCGCGATCGCGGGTACTAGCTTGTGGGCTTTGGCCTTGTACCTAGGGTTCTCGCCAGCGACCGATTGGGTGATTCATCAACTCACGCGCTGGTTCAATTTCGCCGAACGCACCCTCTATCTTTCGCAAGAAGAATTCGAGCGGACGAGATCGGCACGAGAATCGCAGAATGCTTTTTACGCCTCGTTTTTCAGCATTTTTCCGTTTTTGGCGCTGGGAATTCTTTGCCACCTGGGAGTCGAGCTGACGCTGGGGAGTGGTTGGGCGATCAGTACGGGGATTTTGGCCTGTATGGGCTGCGGCATTTATGACTTGGGTCGCCGGGATGGGCGATCGTCCGAATAGGTGGCGATTTCTGCCTGGACTAACTCCACCAGTTTTGCTGCTGCTCCGGGATTGCCTCTGACCTGGCGTAATTCTTGCCGCATGTGGTCGAGTAATTCAGGATTGTCCAGATAATGTAAGACCTTTGCCGCGATCGCGGCTGGCTCCAGCTTGCCCAACAATTCCGGCACAATTTCGCGCTTTGCCCAGATATTCGGCCAAGCTCGCAGACTGGGCTTCTGAGCCGCGATCCAGTTAATCAGCGTCGCGAGTGCCGACCCCACTCCCGGCAAATTCACGAGTAAGCCAGGAATGCCATCCCAGGCTTTCATAATGTCGAGTTGCTGCGTCGGCAAGAGGATAATCATCGGAACGCCCAACGCTCCCAGCTGCGCCGTATTCGCACCCAACGTCGTCAAACACAGTTCGCACTGAGCCAGCACCTCGTAAGCCGGAAACTCCGTCCACAAATCAACCGCCACGCCGTTATCAGTTTGTAAGGTGGGCAACTGATTCGGCTCTGAGGGCATGACTAACTTTCCACTCGCCCATCCCAAGCGCTCAATCAGGGAATTCTGTTGAGGATTGGCATACCGCGCCAGCGTCTCTAAATTCAACGTCGGCGCAACCGGAATCACAAACCGGACATCAGGCCGCTGCTGCCGCAATTGCTCCGCGATCGCCAGCGTTAACGGCACCCCCAACGTCAATTTCATCGGCTTCGATCCCGGCAACAACCCAATCAACGGCGACGATTTCACTCCTGCCTCCTGACTCCTGGCTACGTTCGGCTGAGCGCTCACGTCGAAGCCTGCCTCCTGGCTTCTGACTCCTGACTCCTGTCTCCTATCTCCTGCCCCCTGACTTCTCCCCAGTTCTCCCACTTCCGCCATCAAATCCCCCACTACCGCAAACTTGTGGGCATACCGGGAAGACACCTGCCGCAACACCTGATCATTCATCACGCCAAAGCGATCGCCCCACCGCTGCCAGCGGGCTTCCCATTCGGCGTAAATGACAATGCGATAGCCCAGTCGTTTGCCAATCACAATCGGGAAGAATTGATCGCCACCCAGGAAAATTACCACGCCCCGATCGCGCCAATCCCAGTTGTCCTGCGTTTTGCCCGTCAGCAGAAAGCGCTGGAAATGGTCTGCTCCCTGAATCCGATCGACTTCGGGAAAACGCCGCGCGATCGCGACTTCTTGACCGCTGGCATTGGTGCAGGGCGAGAGCACCACCGAAATTCTCACCTGGCTGCGATCGTCTCCCAACTGCTGCCGCAGTTCTCGCACCACGGGTTGCACCCAGGTAGACAGTTCCCCTGGCCCATTCGACAAAATCAGAATATCGATCGCCCCGCTCATTTCAGGCTCCTCAGCACTCGCAACATCAGCCTGCTCCTACCCTACACTGCCGTTTGCCGTTCGCAAAAGACTTGCGAAACCGTCCTTTTGACCAGCCTGAAAGCGCCAGCAAACCGCCCTCAAGTCTCCCACCCTCTCCGCTCAAATCCCTGCTGCCCCCTGCCTTTTGCCCCCTGCCCTCAGTCCCAACGGGAATGATACAGTGACAAAGACCGATCACCAGCGACTTTTGCCGATGTCTTCCTCGCCGTCATTTATCCTGCGTCCCGCGACTCCGACTGATGTCGATGCGATCTTTACGCTGATTTTGGCATTGGCAGACTACGAACAATTACGCCATCAAGTGACTGGCACCGCCGCCGAGTTGAAATCGCACCTGTTTGGCGATCGCCCTTCTGCCCATGCGATCGTTGCCGAAGTTGATCACACTGTGGTCGGCTTTGCCCTCTTTTTCTACAACTACTCCACCTTCCTGACCAAACCCGGCATCTACCTGGAAGACCTCTTCGTCCTCCCAGACTATCGCCGCTTCGGTATCGGCACCGCCCTGTTAACCGCCCTCGCCCAACGCGCGATCGCCGAGGGCTGTGGTCGCCTGGAATGGAGCGTGCTGGACTGGAACGCCCCCGCGATCGCCTTCTACGAACGCCTGGGAGCCGAAGTCCTACCCGACTGGCGCATCTGCCGCGTCACTGGCCCCTCCCTCACCACATTGGGGCAAAGCTGAGGGCAGAAGACAGAAGGCAGACGGCAGACGGAACCGCCCTAATGAGCCTTGAAGCATTCCCACCTCCAAACTGCTTTCCTGCTTTCCTGCCTCTCCCTCACCCTCCCTCCCTCCCTCTCCCTCTCCCTTCCCTCCTGCCTCCTGCCTCCTGCCTCCGCTTCCACAAAAATCAATCATTCAATTCCCATTTCTATGTCAGGATCTAGGAGTGAAGCATGTTTGGAGGCAGAAACGATGCCGATTTGGGTGAATGAGCAATTTGATCAGTGTGGCATTTTGCGGGCGTGTATTGCCTGTGTGGATGAATCCCAGGCGCAGGACTGCCACGAATCTTTTCAGACCAACTTGACGGCTGACCAGATTGCCGAGGGCTGGACAGCCAAAATGCGCCAGGTCGAAACTTGGGATGATGTTCCCGTGAACGCCTTGAAATTGGATTGATGGCGGGTTACATCTCGCCAGTTTTCACCATTTTGACACCGCGCGCTGGAGCCAGTGTGACCCCCCGGCGGCGTGGTTCTTCGGGTTGACTGTCTGCCAGCGCTAGAGTGAAATGTTGCAATACGGTAGACAACACCAGCTTCATTTCAAATTGGGCAAACGCTTCTCCAATGCAACGCCGCGCCCCATTGCCAAAGGGGATAAATTCATAGGGAGTGTATTGCCGCTCTAGAAAGCGTTCGGGCTTGAATTTTTGTGGCTCTGGATAGAGATCTTCTCGGTGATGTACCAGATACATACAGCCGCACACGCCCGTCCCCGGCTCTAGTTTGTACCCCAACAGTTCTGTGGGTTCTTGCACTACTCGTGGGAAGGTGAGCATGGCAACAGGATGAATCCGCAGCGTTTCGTTACAGACCGCCGTCAGGTAGGGCAACCGCAAAACACTGAGGGGATCGCTGGGATCGCTGCCATTCAATTCATGCAGCAGCTTGGCTCGCACGTCTGGGAGATGGTGCACCCAATAGAGTGCCCAGGACATTGCGGTGGCAGTGGTTTCATGTCCCGCAAACATAAGCGTCATGAGTTCATCCCGGAGTTCTTGCTCCGTCATCGGATTCCCCGCTTCATCCGTCGCGGCCATCAACATCGAGAGAATATCAATGCGGCTGGGATCAGGATGTGCCTGCCGATCGCGAATTTCGGCATAGATCAGCTCATCCAATTCCTGGCGATCGCGCAGAAACTTCCCCCAGGGACTCCAGGCTCCCCAATCTTGTTGCAGCGAGGGGAAAAAGAGGAGACTGGAGGATAGTGGCGACCGAAAGACATCCGCTAAGGCGGCCAATTTTTGTTTAAGTTTTTGGGCGCGATCGCCCGCATAAACCCCAAATACTGCCTGCAAAATGACTTGCAGCGAAATCTCTTGCATTGCACTGCGAGCCAGAAATGGGGTGTTGAAAGGCAGTTGCCCAAACGTCTCACGCGCTAGTTTGACCATTAACTCGCCGTAGGCTTTCATGCGATCGCCATGAAATGGCGGGATCACCAGTTGGCGGCGTTTCCGGTGGCGATCGCCATCCAACATAATCACCGAGTAATCGCCAATCAACGGGCTGAGAATGCGATTCCAATCCCCCAATGCGGCATACACTTTGCGATCGTTCGTCAAAATGTCCTGCATGGCAGCGGGTGTGTTAGCAAAAATGAAGGTGTTGCCAAATCCCGCTAGGTCACAGGTAAACAAGTCTGGAAATTGGCGGACAGCCGTTTGCATGTAACCAATGGGATCAGCAACCCAGCGCATTTGTTGGAGCAGGGGTGGAATGGTTAGGCGATTGGGAGTGCTGGGATGGGAACTCATAAGCGTGTACCGGATGGCGGATGAAGCGAAGGTCATCTTCCAGGATAATGACTCTTCGGATTGATGGGGATGACACGATCGCGATCGCCTCGCAAAAGGATAAAAACGCGCGCCACTTAAGGTAGAGTAGCGGGGCAGATTGCTTCTGGTTCCAGGTTCTATGTCGCGCTCCAGTTCGCTCCGGTACTACATTCTGACTCGCTTGCTGTTGGCTCCCGCGATGCTGTGGCTGATCAGTTCGCTGGTGTTTCTCTTGCTCCGAGCCACACCCGGCGACCCGGTGGATGCGTTACTAGGACCACGGGCACCACAAGCCGCGAAGGATGCCTTACGAGCACAACTGGGCTTGAATAAATCCTTGCTGGAGCAATATTTGAACTATCTGGGATCACTCCTGCGCTTTGATTTGGGCACTTCGCTCATTAGTAAGGATCAGTCTGTCTGGTCGATTATTCAAAAGTTTTTTCCAGCAACCGTCGAGTTAACGCTGTATGGGTTAGCGATCGCGTTAGTAGTAGGCATCGGCATTGGCATCCTCACGGCATCTCGGCCCCAAACAGGGCTGGATGCAGCGGGGCGCTTATTTGGGATTTTGACCTACTCCGTGCCCATGTTCTGGTTTGGCATGATTCTGCAACTGATTTTTGCCGTCCAACTGGGGTGGTTTCCTTTAGGCACACGCTTTCCCGTTACCCAAACACCCCCCACTGCCATCACTGGACT
>JAIXVO010000764.1 GCA_027482985.1 Cyanobacteriota bacterium | reverse complement strand
GTAATGAAGTGGGTAATGGGTAATGGGTAATGGGGTATGTCTAAGTCCTCAATTACCAATTACCCATTACCAATTACCAATCACCAACTACCAATCACCCATTACCAATCACTCATTACCAATCACCCATTACCAATTACCCATCACCCATTACCACTCCTCCCCCTCAATTCACCTCTGCACTACAAACTGCATTTTTAGGAGCACACAATGACCGCCAGCGCAACCACCAGCCCAGGGCTTCGGCTGGGCAATTTTAGTCTTTCATGGAAACAAATTAAGTCGGATTGGTTACCTCCCATCATCGCGATTATCCTGTTCCTGCTGATTTGGGAAGGGTTGTCGGCATCAGGCTTGACGCTCCTGCCGGGGCCTTCCAGCCTGTGGACGGATGAACGGACGCGGGAACTGGTGATGCACCCGTTCTACGATCGCGGGGGGATCGATAAAGGGATGTTCTGGCAAACCTGGGCGAGTTTGCAACGGGTGGCGATCAGTTACACCCTGGCGGCGATCGTTGGGATTGGCGTTGGCATTCTCGTGGGCACCACTCCCATGGCCTCGAAAGCGCTCGATCCGATCTTCCTGTTCCTGCGGACAGTCCCCCCTCTGGCCTGGGTGCCGATCTCGTTGGCAGCCTTAAACAAAAACGAACCCGCTGCCCTGTTCGTGATTTTCATTACCGCTGTGTGGCCGATTTTGATTAACACCGCTGTCGGTGTGAAAGAAATTCCCCAAGACTACAACAACGTCGCCAAAGTCATCCAAATCTCGCGCAAAAAGTACTTCTTCAAAATCCTCCTTCCGTCCGCTCTGCCCTACATCTTCACCGGCTTGCGGGTCGCCATCTCCCTCGCCTGGTTAGCCATCATCGCCGCTGAAATCGTGATGTCCGGGATCGTCGGCATCGGTTTCTTCATCTGGGAAGCCTACCAAAACAACTACATCAGTGAAGTAATTTTGGCCCTGTTCTGGATCGGTGCCGTCGGTCTGTTATTAGATCGCCTGATGGCCTGGTTGCAGTCGGTAATTATCAAGGGCTAGTTAGGACAGTGGGTAATGGGTAATGGAGTTGGTAATGGGTAATGGGTAATGGGTAATGGGTAATGGGTAATGAAGTCGGTAATGGGTAATGAAGTCGGTAATGGGTAATAGGTAATGAAGTCGGTAATGGGTAATGGGTAATGGGTAATGAAGTCGGTAATGGGTGTAAGAAGATGCCAATTGCCTGTTACTCCTCTCAAAACCAATCACCAATTACCCATTACCAATTACCAACTACCAATTACCAACTACCAATTACCAACTACCAATCACCAATTACCAATCACCAATTACCAATCACCAATTACCAATCACCAATCACCAAAAAATGAGGACTATTTGCAATGAAGGACTATTTGCAATGAGCGACTTTGTAGTTGTTGATAATGTGGAGAAGTCGTTCCCGCTGTCAGGTGGTAAAGAGTATCTGGCATTGAAGGGAATCGACTTGGTGATTAAGAAGGGCGAATATGTGTCGTTGATTGGGCACTCGGGGTGCGGTAAATCGACGCTGCTGAATATGATCGCGGGGTTGGATTTGCCGACGGCGGGGATTGTCACTCTGGATGGGTTGGCAGTGACGAAGCCGGGTCCCGATCGCATGGTGGTGTTCCAAAACTATTCGCTGTTGCCCTGGCTGACGGTGCGCGACAATGTGGAACTGGCGGTGGGTGAGGTGTTGACTGAGAAGTCTACCCAGGAACAACGCGAGATTGTCGAACACTATGTCAATCTGGTGGGCTTGAGTGGTTCGATTGACAAACTCCCGACGGAGATTTCGGGGGGGATGCGGCAACGGGTGGCGATCGCCCGCGCCCTGGCGATTCAGCCGAAACTGTTGCTGCTGGATGAACCATTTGGCGTGTTGGATGCGCTGACTCGCGGGAATCTGCAAGAACAGCTGGTGCGGATTTGCGAAGAAAACGAAGTGTCGGCACTGATGGTGACGCACGAAGTGGACGAAGCGGTGCTGATGAGCGATCGCGTCGTGATGATGACCAATGGCCCCGGTTCCAAGATTGGCGGCATTCTGGAAGTGGATATTCCCCGCCCCCGAAAACGGTTGGAAGCGGTGAAACACCCCAGCTACTACCAGTTGCGGAGTGAAATCATTTACTTCCTGAATCAGCAAAAGCGGGTTAAGAAAATGCGGGCGCAGAAAGTGGCCGTGGTGCCACGTCATGGCCTGGAGAAAGTCAACCTGGAGATCGGCTTTGTGCCGCTTACCGCCTGTGCGCCGATCGCCGTCGCACAAGAAAAAGGCTTCTTCCAAAAACATGGGCTGGATGAAGTCTCGCTGGTGCGGGAATCGACCTGGCGGGGTGTGGTAGACGGGATTAGCGGCGGTTATGTCGATGCGGCGCAAATGCCTGCCGGGATGCCCTTGTGGATGACGTTGGGCGGCGGCACGGTGGCGCAAACCGTCCCCGTGGTCACGTCCCTCACCATGACTCGCAACGGCAATGCCATCACCCTGGCAAAACGCTTCCAGGAACAAGGCATCACCACCTTGCCCGACATCAAACGCATGTTGGCGGAGTCTACCGAGATGCCGCACCGCATGGGTGTGGTCCATCCTGCCTCTATGCACAACTTGCTGTTGCGGTATTGGCTGGCATCGGCTGGCATCGACCCGGACAAAGACTTGCAACTGAAGACGATTCCCCCGGCGCAAATGGTGGTTGACCTGAAAAACAACACCATCGACGGCTTCTGTGTGGGCGACCCCTGGAATTTGCGGGCGGAATTGGAAGGCACAGGCTTCACCATTGCCACCGATGTCGATATTTGGAACGGTCACCCCGGCAAAGTGCTGGGCGTGCGGGAAGACTGGGCGCAAGCCTACCCCAACACTCACATAGCCCTGGTCAAAGCGTTGCTGGAAGCCTGCCGCTATTGTGCCGATCCGGCTAACAGTGAAGAAATTCGCAAGATTCTATCACAGCGGGAATATGTGGGCACGAGCGTAGACTTTATCCACCTAGGCGGTCCTGCCGATGTGGTGCCAGGGGTTAATTCCGTGGCACATCATCTGTTCTATGGCGATAATGTCAACCGGCCTAGCCGCACCGAGCACCTGTGGATTCTGGCGCAAATGGCGCGGTGGGGCGATGTGCCGTTCCCCCGGAACTGGGTGGAAGTGTTGGAGAAAACCTGCCGCGTCAGTGTTTTCAGTACCGCTGCGCGGGAAATTGGCATGTCCGCCATTACCTATGGCAAGGGCGCGATCAAACTGGCGGACGGCAGCAGTTTCAATACCGAAGACCCGATCGCCTATCTCAACAATCTCGACATCAAGCGCGACATCACCATGACCGAAGTGGCTCTAGACCTGCCTAGAGCTGTGGCTTAAGGAGAACACCATGACCCAAACGCTACCCACTGATATGACTGCAACCTTGTCCAACCCTGCTGCCTCTGCTGCCGCTCAGGATGATTTCCTGGTACTGGAGAATGTCACCAAGATCTACCCGGCTCAAGCGGGTCCCAACGTCGTCATCAAAGGGATTAACCTGACGGTGAAGGAAGGCGAATTCATTTGCGTGATTGGGCACTCCGGCTGTGGTAAATCCACCATGCTCAACACAGTTTCCGGCTTTGCCACTCCCGACGAGGGCGAAGTGCGGATGCGGGGCAAACAAATCACCCAACCCGGTCCCGATCGCATGGTGGTGTTCCAAAACTACTCCCTCATGCCCTGGATGAGTGCTTACGACAACGTGTACCTGGCGCTGGACTCCGTTCACCCGAACAAGTCCCATGCCGAAAAAGACACGATTGTCCAGGAACACCTGGCAATGGTCGGACTGGCCGATGCAGCGGAGAAAAAACCGCCGCAACTATCCGGGGGGATGAAACAACGGGTGGCGATCGCCCGCGCCTTTTGTCTCCGCCCGGAAGTGTTGATCCTGGATGAACCTTTTGGTGCCCTGGATGCCATCACCAAGGAAGAAATGCAGGAAGAAATCTCGCAAATCGTGATGGATCACCGTTGCACCGTGTTGATGGTGACCCACGACATCGACGAGTGCTTATTCCTCGCCGATCGCCTGGTGATGATGACCAACGGTCCCGCTGCTGGCATTGGGGAAATTCTGGACATCCCGTTCCCTCGCCCCCGCGATCGCGCCCAAATCATGGAAGACCCCCAGTACTACGATCTCCGAAATCAAGCACTGGAATTCCTCTATAGCAAAGTCGCGCACGACGATGTAGCGTAATCGCTCACACGACTAATT
>JAIXVO010000230.1 GCA_027482985.1 Cyanobacteriota bacterium | reverse complement strand
GGTACGACGACAACCGTGAACCTGACGATTGAAGAACGTGCGCCCATTTCATTTGTCATCCCATTACTCAAGTCCCTCACGGGGCAATTCTAGAAAGTCTCCTATGCAAACGCTCTCATTGCCTAAATTTTCGGTTCCACACTTCTCCCGTGCTGCCGTTGCCCAGATCTGGCGGCAATGTCTGGATGCGGTGAAAGATCCGTTTATCCGCCGAAAAGTCATTCGCCGCACACCGACTGTTTTACAAATGGAAGCGGTTGAGTGTGGCGCTGCATCGCTCAATATGATTTTGGGGTATCACGGCTATATTGCATCGCTGGCAGATTTGCGTCAGGCTTGCGGCGTTTCTCGTGATGGCAGTAAAGCCTCCAATGTTTTGAATGCGGCTCGCCATTACAAACTGGACGCGAACGGATTTAAGGCCGATGTGCCTGCTTTACAACAGCTAGAACCGCCCTACATTGTCTACTGGAACTTCAATCACTTCCTGGTGGTAGAAGGGTTTTACCGCGATCGCGTTTATCTGAATGATCCCGCAACAGGTCCTCGCAGTGTCTCTTTAGCCGAGTTCAGCGAAGCCTTCACGGGGGTCGTGTTAACCTTCACGCCCGGAGCCGAATTCAGTCAGGGTGGCGAAAAACCCAGTGTGCGAAAGTCCTTGTGGGCAGGGTTACAGAGTTCTGTGGGGTCACTGCTATTCTGTATTGCGATCGGCTTTTTGCTGGTGCTACCGGGCTTGGCCACTCCCGCTTTCTCCCAAATCTTCATCGACCAGGTGCTACTCCAAAATCGGCAAGACTGGTTACGTCCGCTGGTGATTATCATGATTGTGACCGCTGTGTTGACTGGGTTACTCAAGCGCATGCAACTTCAGGTGTTACGCCAGTTGAAAGTAAAGTTTGGCATTTCCATGTCCAGTCGATTTCTCAGACACCTGCTGTACTTACCTGTGAGTTTTTACGATCAACGCTTTGCAGGTGAAATTAGTAATCGAACGCAACTCAACGATCGCCTTGCCCAACTTCTTTCAGGGCAGTTAGCAACGACAGTGATTTCTGGTGTCATGGTGCTGTTTTATGCAGCCGTGATGTGGATGTATGACTGGGCGCTCACCCTGATTAGCATTTTCTTTGTGGCACTCAATCTTTTGGTCTTGCAACTGGGTGCGAGAGAGCGGGTCGATACCAATATGCGTCTCATGCAAGTGCAGGGCAAAGCAGATGGACAGGCGATCGCGGGTCTACAAAACATGGAAACCCTGAAAGCCTCAGGAGCTGAATCAGACTTTTTCACCCGTTGGGCAGGCTATTACGCCAAAGCGATTAATACGCGGCAAGACATGGAAAAACTGAATCAGCGGATGAGTATCCTTCCCACTTTGCTTTCGAGTCTTAGTGTGATGACACTATTAGTCATGGGTGGGTTTCGCGTGATGGATGGAGCGCTCACGATTGGGGGACTGATTGCCTTCCAATCATTGATGCAGCAATTCATGCAACCTGTTGGGCAAATCGTGCAATTGGGGGGTGATTTTCAAGAACTGACCGGAAACTTGGCGAGACTCGATGATGTGTTGAAGCATGAAATTGACCCACAGGTAAAAGCTCAATTTGTCACGCCTCAGACGATCCCTATAACCATCACTCAACCCAAGTTAGAGGGCTATTTAGAAATCCAAAATTTAACCTTTGGGTACAATCGGACTGCGCCCCCATTGATTGAGGATTTCAGTGTATCTTTGCGGCCTGGACAGCGTGTTGCTCTGGTGGGTGGTAGCGGGTCTGGCAAATCCACGATCGCCAAATTAGTGGCTGGGTTATATCAACCGTGGGCTGGTGCAATTCTCTTTGATGGCAAACCCCGGCAGGCGATCGCGCGATCGATTTTGGTGAACTCTTTGGCAATGGTGGAGCAAGATGTTTTACTCTTCTCTGGCTCTGTCCGAAACAATCTCACCTTATGGGATACCACAATGCCCGAAAGCAACCTGGTGCAAGCCTGCCAGGATGCGGCGATCCATGATGTCATCATGGCCTTATCGGGTGGCTACAATGCCGACTTACTCGAAGGTGCCACGAATTTGAGTGGCGGGCAACGACAACGATTAGAGATTGCCCGCACCTTGGTGAATAATCCATCGATTCTACTGATGGACGAAGCCACCAGCGCTCTTGATACGGAGACAGAACGCCTGATTACCGAAAATCTGCGCCTGCGAGGGTGTACGTGTTTGATCGTGGCGCACCGTCTCAGCACGATTCGAGATTGTGACGAAATCATTGTGTTAGAACGCGGTAAAGTCGTGCAACGCGGTCATCATAATCAGCTTCGACAACAACCTGGGCACTACTTAGACCTGATTCGCAGCGAAGGTGGTTCGCTAGAAGATGCGTAGTATTCTAACAGGAATGGGGCTAACGTTGGGTTTCATGTGATTCAACCCAACCTACAAAAGAAAGTGTGTCAATCAATCAGCCTTCCAACTCTCAAGCACAGAACTCTTTATGCTGACACAATCGCAGACAGATCCAAATCCACTCAAGACACAGACTCTACAAAGCAACGATCGCATTTTCCTCAATGATCAAGATCGCTTTTGGCGAATCACCGCTGGCGCAGTCGATTTATTCGCCCTCTATCAAGGTCAGCGGCGTTACTTGTTCAGTGCAAAACCGGGTGATAGCTTATTCCCAATGGCGATCGCAAGTCAGACTTCAAGTTGCCAACTGTTTGCACAAGCATCGCAAACAACGTCTTTAGAGCCATTGACACGAGACAGTTTTCAGGATTGGCTGTATCAGGAACCGCTGCTTGCGATCGCCGCCATAGAAACTTGGGTCACGGCTTTTTGCCATATTGCCTCTATGCTCTCACCCGCCACGCTACCAACGCCTATCGTTAATTCTGGCGTTCTGGATGCTGGAGAAGTATTTCAGCCCTCTCAAGGGCAGGTATCTTGGATTCGGTTATATCAGGGACAAGGCACACTGTTAGGTTTAACCGAATTACCCCTCACTCCTGATCTGGAATGGTTTCCCATGACGGGATCGCTCTGGTTGCAAGCCAATAATCTGGTGGAATTGGAGCGATGCCATTATCCGCATCTGACTCAACCTCGCACTTTCCTTAATGGCGTGCTGCAATTACAGCAATTACTTGGACAATTGCTAGCCAGCCAACTTCAGCAGACCCAAAAGGAAGAACTCGAACGTTTATATCGACGAGAACAGATTAATCAGGAAGCACTGACTAAAACAAATAATGAATTTATTCGAGTCTTTCAAACGCCAACGCCCAAACAACCCATCGAACTTCCGATTACATCTGATTTCGATACAGCTTTGCTCATGGTTTCTGGT
>JAIXVO010000476.1 GCA_027482985.1 Cyanobacteriota bacterium | reverse complement strand
TTCATCCCCTACCCCCTCATCCCCAACCCCCATCCCCTCAGGCCCATCCCCTAACCCCCATCCCCTATTCCCCATCCCCCATAAATGGTGATACCAGCCGGGAGATTCAATGCCAGCACCGTAGCCACTAGCCATGGTCAGGCGTCCGTAAGTCCAGGGCACCCAGGTAGCGGCGACTTTTTGTTTGGGTAGTCCTTTGAGAAGGGCATTGTCGGCTTTGGCGGGTGGCAGGGTTACTAAGGCAGGTGCATGCCACGCTCCACAGACGACGGCAATCCGTTGAAATCCTTGCTTCTCGGCTTCCCGCATCGTTTTGCGCATGTAGGCTTCGCGATAGGGTTCCAAGGGGGAGTCGGCAGGGGGTGGAGATGAGGACTCAAGGTGCGATCGCAGCACCGTCATCGCTTCCAGAATGGCGGTAAACACTTCCGTACTATCCTGCCGTTGCTCCACCAGCTGTTCCCACCAGCGTTCGCTATCACTGTAGCCCGCCGCTGCTGCCAGCAAACTTAACGGATCAGCACAAGATGAAGTGTGTAAAGCATCCTCATCTCCCTCACTTCCTTCACCTCCCTCACCTCCCTCACTTCCTTCATCACCCTCACCACCCTCACCTCCCGCCGCCATCGCAAACCGATGAGTCTGCGGTAGATCCATGAACCGGACGGGGATTTGGTGGGTCAGGGCGTAGTGAATGGCTTGCCACTCCGGGGAGAACACAGCAAAGGGATAGTAAACGGCTTGTTGGGGGCGATCGGGGGTGTAAATCAGCAGGGCGACGGGGGGCTGCATCTGTGGGTGCGCTAACCAGGGTAAAACCGCTGCGGCATCGGGTGGTCCTTCCACCAGGACGATATCGGGTTGCAGTTGGGTGAGCGCCTGTCGCAGACTCCGAGCCGAACCGGGTCCGTGGTGGCGAATGCCGAAGATATGGATCATCCCCTAACCCCCCATTTCCCGGCTAGCCCGATAGAGATCCTTCCAGCCGTCCCGTTCTTTGACGACGGTTTCCAGGTATTCTTTCCAGACGATTTGATCCTGAACTGGGTCTTTGACGATCGCTCCCACTAGCCCTGAAATTAAATCGCTGGCGGTGAGGGAACCGTCGCCAAAATGGGCGGCGAGGGACATGCCACTATTGACAACCGAAATGGCTTCTGCCGGACTGAGGGTACTGGTGGGCGATTTGAGTTTGGTTTTGCCGTCGATCGTCACGCCATTGCGGAGTTCGCGAAAGATCGTGACGACGCGTTGAATTTCGACCAGGGCGGGCACCTCGGCAGGCAGTTCCAATGCCCGTCCTAAACTGGCGACTCGCTGCTGCACAATCTCCACTTCTGCGGCCATCGTGTCGGGCACGGGCAAAATCACAGTGTTGAAGCGGCGTTTCAGGGCACTGGAAAGTTCATTCACGCCGCGATCGCGATTATTAGCAGTGGCAATCACGTTGAAGCCTTTCGTTGCCTGCACTTCGGTATTCAGTTCGGGAATCGGCAGCGTTTTTTCCGACAGGATGGTGATTAACGTATCCTGCACTTCGGAGGGAATGCGAGTCAGTTCCTCGACCCGTGCAATTTTGCCAGTGGTCATCGCCCGCATCATGGGACTATCCACCAAGGCCGCCAGTGAGGGCCCATCCGCCAGTAAGCGGGCATAGTTCCAGCCATACCGAATCGCTTCTTCGCTGGTGCCGGCTGTGCCCTGGATTAACAGGGTCGAATCACCTGCGATCGCGGCCGCCAAATGTTCCGACACCCAGGATTTCGCGGTACCGGGAACACCATACAGGAGCAAAGCGCGATCGGTCGCCAGCGTCGCGATCGCCACCTCAATTAACCGCTGATTACCGATGTATTTCGGCGATACTTCAAACCCATTTTCCAGCGTGCCTCCCAGCAAATAGGTTGAGACAGCCCAGGGAGACAATTGCCAGTTGGGTGGTCGTTGGCGGCGATCGATCTGCGCTAGTTCCGCCAGTTCATGAGCAAATTGCTGTTCGGCGTGTTCTCGCAGCAAGTTAGAAGGCGGCAGTGGAGATTGAGAAGTTGTCATAATGGGTTCTGATGAGATTCAAAAACAATGTCAAACAAACTCTTTAGATCATTCTTAATTGAATCCGATTGATTGCGTAGGGTATGTTAGGCAACGTCCTAACGCATCAATCATGTTTTTACGGGTGTTACGCGATCGCTAACGGCACCCTCCGGTAATCATGAATTGCCTCACGATAATTAACTCCCGAATGATTGAGTCATTTCCTGCCGAAATTGTAGAATTTCTAAAAGCCCATCCAGACTTTGTACCCAATGAGATGTCGTCGTGAGTCTACTGCGAAACTTCATCACATCAGTAGTCAGTTCTACAGGGATTGAATGGGCAAACTCCTTCAATGCAGCTCTCAGTTCCCAATCAGTGTTAGCAAAGATTTGTGTGTCCCTCAAATGCTGATCTAAATGCTGGATGACCAGCTGCGTCAGGTCAACACTCCAGGGCGGCGTAGTATAGCGTAGTAGCCAGATCATAAGGGAGTCATTCATCTTCGCGGTGGGCAGTTGCAGGAAATCAATCAGCACTTGATGTTGGCGATCGCGACTGAGAATTCGGAATAAGTCCTCCAGCTTGAGATTAATTAGCGTGACCTCCTGACGTGCTGCTTGCTGCCTGAGCCATAGCCTGAAAATCGCCTCCAGCCAAGCTGCATCACCCTGCCGTTGCGCCGCCAACGCCAGGCCATTGAATAGCACCGATTGCCACTCATGCGTCTGGGTGAGACGCACCAGTTGCGCTGGTGACGACTGCCCCGCCTCTGTCCACACCGTCAGCGGTGTCGCGCCCAACAGTTGCAGCAGCCACCAGGCTTTTTCGCCTATTTGGGGCTGTCCCTGCGCGGCAGGTTGCGGGTCGATCCCCAGTGACAACCAGCGAGCATCCAGTTGTAGCGGTAGCTGGACTTGCCACGCGAGGGTGGGTTGCCGTTCCAGGGAGACATACTGGTTCGTGTAGACGGTTGCTTGTTGCGCAATGCTGGAATCTGGTAGACGGGCGAGTAAATCAGCAGCAATCCGGCGGACAGCCTGACTGCGATCGCCCAACGTCTGCTCCAACCACGGCAGATCAGCAGCACTCAGCCCGACTTGCAGTGTTGCTAAAAACTGGGCGCGATCGCTGGCCGCTTCCTGACTCCAGGTGGACTGTAACCAGGCGCGCGCGCGATCGGGTGATTCAGCGCGGACGGTTTGGAGAGCCAGGAGCCGCGCGGCAGGCGAGCCCGTTTCCCAAGCGGCATCCGTAGTGACGGCGATCGCATAATCCCAGTCCGAATTTTGTGCCGCCAGCCAGCGCCCCCGTTGCCCCAACACTGGCAGGAGGGTAGACCGCAATGATCGCTGTTGCTTGCCTTTATCCAGCAGAGCGGGGAGATGCAGTTCGGGGATGCGCTGTTGGGCGATCGCCGCCAGCGTCAGCCATTCCAGCAAAAGTGGCAGGGATGTTCCGGCCAAAATTTGCTGCAAACAACGGCTGGCTGAGGGACTGCATGGGGTAAGAACTTCCGGCGGGCAGGGGGCGATCGCGGTAGCGGGGCGGGTTTCCGGTTGCCAGCCCACCTGTTGATGGATCGACAGGATGCCCGCCGTCAACAGCAGCGCGGCTTCGGGCGGTTGCTCCCGCAGTTGCGCGAGGAGTTGACCCAATTGACCAGGGGCGATCGCGGGTTGCCAGGGTTGGCGAGCCGTCCCCAGTAGGGCTGTAGTCAGCAGCGATGACCAGGGTGACTCAGGCGAAGCCATAAAATCGATCCTCCAGCCACACACTTAGGGGCAAAAAATCCGTTCCCGACCATTCCCCAAACAGGGTCAGGGGATGACCGCCACTCAGAGCCAATAGTTGCCAGCCGTAAGCGACATCGAAGCGGGATGACAACGGCAGCACCCCCCCCTGTTGATCCTGAATCACCCAGTCTGCCTGCGATCGCTGCGGCACGACAGCCTGTAACAACAGCGGCAGCCGATCGAGCCAGGGACAACGGGCGAATGCTTGACTGCAACCCGCGATCGCGCTGGCGATCGAGTCATTACCCGGCGGCGTTTTGGGCAACAGCACCGCTTCCTGGCGAGTTTTGAGCACGGCACGGAGCGGATAGGCACTGGGGTAAAACACCAGTTCGGCGGGACAACAGGAGCCGGGGAGCAGGCTGACTTCAAAGGCTTGTTGCCCATAGACAAAATCCAGCAACAGGGCAAAGGTGGCGGTGGCAATCCCGTACAACCAGGTGCGGCGAGTTTTTAGCTGCTCTTCTGCCTGCGTTTGCTGTCCCACCACCAGCCACAGATCGGCGTGAGCGGTGCCCGTCAACACCTCCTCTTGATTGATCGACCAACCAATCTGCGTCCGGAGGTCGGCTTGCACTTCGGCTGGCAACGTCTCGATGCGGTCATAGCCTTCCAGCAGCAGCAGCAGCCGGCCACATTGCGTCAACACGCGATCGCACCAGCCTGCACCGCTATGCACCAGGCTGCCCACTTCCCGCAGTTGCCTCGCCAGTCCGGGCGCTTGGGCATCCACCATCCGCGCCGCAATCCCATCCCAGAGGGCATAAGACTCTTGCGGCAAAGTGGCAAATCCCTGCCGGACGCGATCGGTTAACCATAACCGTAAATCCTGAATGCCTGCGGTCACTTTTTGGTGTCGCTGTGCCGCTCGTTTGGCCTGGGCGATCGCATCAACTTTTTTTTCTGTCTGCTGTGGTTCCCGCGCTGAGTGTTTCGCCACCCGCTGCGATCGATTCGTCAGCCAGGCTGTCACCCAGTCCGGGGGATCAGCGGCATCAATTTCCTGCGGTTGCTCTGCCAACAACAACAACAATCCCAACCCATGTTTGCAGGGAAATTTGCGACTGGGACAACTACATTGAAAGGCGGGGTCATTCAAGTCAATCTGAGTCTGGTAGGGAGTTTTACTGCTGCCCTGACATTCTCCCCACAGGACAGCTTGCTGCTGCCCCAGAGACAGCCATTTTTGCCGAGTTGCCAGCCCTCTGCCATTTTTCGCAGAAGCAGGGTCAGGTGCTAGGGCTAATATTTGCTC
>JAIXVO010000686.1 GCA_027482985.1 Cyanobacteriota bacterium | reverse complement strand
GCACAACTGGCACAACTGGCACAACAGCAGGCGGGTCGCCCTGAACAGGCTGGAGCCTTACCGCCTGGTCAAGCTTTACCACCGGGACAAAAACCACCCGCTGGACTGCCTCCTGGCGTGCATCCCGCTGTTCTGGCTGGCAAATTACCCGCCTTTGATCCGTTAAAAGATGCAATCAAAGTCGCTGAGCAACTGGAAACCTCGATTGAACAAAATCCCGCAGTGGCGAGTGTGTTTACCACCATTGGCACCCGCCAGCGACCGAATCAGGGCACGCTGTATGTCAAGTTGAAGGGCGATCGCGTGGTCAAAACGGCAGTGGTGCAAGATCAGGTGCGGCAGGATTTGCCCGTGATCAAAGATGTGACAACCAGTGTGGAAGATATTCAGTTTATTGATACCGGGGGCGAAAAACCGTTGCAACTGGTGTTAGTAGGGGAAGATCCGCTGGTGTTAAGCAAAGTCGCCAGCGCGATCGCCACTCGCATGGATGACATTCCCGGCTTAAAGGACATCACTACGACGGGCGTTGCCACCGACAAAGGCAAAGTCACCCAGATTGAACGCACCGATGGGCAACGGGTCGCTTACCTCAGCGCCAACTTAGGTCAAGGGGTGGCATTAGGGAAAGCCACCCGGAAGGAGGAAAAAATTGCCGACGAAGAAATCAAAAAGCAAGGGGCAACGCAGACGGTCACCCGCGATCGCGGTAGTGACTCCGCCCGTGTGGATGAAATCTTTGACAGCTTCAAAGGCACGCTGGCAATGGCCATCCTCTGCATCATGATCGTGCTGGTGTTGCTGTTCAAGAGCATCCTTGATCCGTTAGTCGTCGCCATTTCTCTGCCCTTGTCCATTGTCGGGGCGTTGATGCCCTCCCTTATCTTCCGCACCGACTTCGGCATGATTTAGATCATCGACCTCATTCTACTGATGGGCTTGACCAACAAGAGTGCCATTCTGCTAGTGGACTACATCAACCAACTGCGGCGATCGGGTGTTTCCCGCACCGAAGCCATCCTGATTGCAGGTCCTGTCCGTCTGCGGCCCATCCTCATGACCACCGCCGCTACCCTGCTAGGGATGGTGCCGATCGCCCTCGGTTGGGGCGCGGGTGCCGAACTCCGGACTCCCATGGCGACGACCATCATGGGTGGCCTCGTGACCTCCACTGTGCTCAGTTTGATCGTGATCCCGGTCTTCTATGCCGTGATGGATGATTTCCGGCAAGGGGTGCTGAAGCGGTTGGGGCGGAAGGGGTAGAAGGAGGGAGGGGAGGGAGGGAGAGTCGGGAGTCAAAAAGGGGGAGGGGGAAGGGCGATCGCGGCCAGTTTTTATGATCGAAGGAGAGCGATGAAGCCTGCTTGCTCAAAGTGGCGATCGTGAGCGAAAGCTGCAAGCAAATTTTTCTGCTACACAAGGCAAAATGAAGCACAGTCGGTGTCGTTTCAGGATTGATCGGGACGCTGGTTATAGCACTCAAGCGCCATCTGGAAAAGTTCACTATAGCCGTCGCCCTGTGCAACGTGGCAGACTTCGGCGTGAGCGCTCAGTCGAACGAGGCGAGTCAGAACACCTACCCAGCATTAGCTCTTGCCGATCCGACTTGTCCTAAGTGTTCTGACCAAAGCTATGCTTT
The DNA here is from genome assembly GCA_027482985.1 of Cyanobacteriota bacterium. Lineage (GTDB taxonomy): Bacteria > Cyanobacteriota > Cyanobacteriia > Leptolyngbyales > Leptolyngbyaceae > JSC-12. The sequence goes on along the minus strand of JAIXVO010000686.1, from coordinate 873 downwards.
GGGAAACTATCTCCACATGAGGATTTTCAATAGCTCCTTTAATCAGGGTGACAGCCGCTTTTCTCAAGAATCTTCCACGTTTTGAAACAGCATTTAAAACTTCCGCAAAAACCATTTCTGTAGTGACGACTGTCGCTGAGGTTAATGTCGTCGTCAGTGATATAGCCTTTTGATGTAGGTTGTCTTGCGGATCGACAAGCGCGATCCAATCGCCTGTGGCAGCAAAGATATTGGTCATTCCTCAACTTTGGGACTACCGTCAAGATAATGATCGTGGTTGATGGCTAAGTCACGCGGCAATTTCTCCCAGTCTTCGGGTGGCACTTGCGCCTGAATTTGAGCAACTAAATCGAGTAAAGCGATCGCCCCTCACCATTTACCAGCCCAACCCATGCGATCTCATGGGTGGAAAACCTACGAAGCTACGAAGCTGAAGTTGGATGACAGTGACGCGATTGGTGCGTGGAACGTGAGGTGATTACCTTTAGTCGTCATCGTGATTAGTACAACTCAAGGCAATCCAACGAATCATTACGCATGAATGCTTGAATTGTTTCAACGCCAGAGCGAAAAATTGCTTCAACGCGACTAGTCGGTGCATTGCCACAGCGTAACCAAATTACTTTGGGCGGTGAGCCGTAAAGATGGCTACGTTCAGCAAAGTCGATGTCTTGAGTCACAATGCAAAAATCTTGAGTCTTTGCAAATTCCCAAATCTCAGTGTCCTCTGCCTCAGTTAAAACATGAGATTGAACATGACTAGATTGAGGGAAAATATCTGCAAGTCGAGTGACCAGTTTTCGACTGAGATTTTGACCAAACAGCAGTTTCAATGATCACCTACGACCGCAATCAGGCGACGTTCTCGATCAG
>JAIXVO010000634.1 GCA_027482985.1 Cyanobacteriota bacterium | reverse complement strand
TCCACGATCGAGAGGGTCGATTCCATGGGTTTCCCTTTGAAGCGATCGCACATCCAATCGGCAATGTAGGACCACTCACTGGGGCCAGCATAGCTGGAAGGGCGGCTGTGCAGGGTATGACCTTCACCCTGGTACAGCAGATATTCCTTCGGCGCTTTGACTTCGTTCAACACATCAAAAGTGGACTCGATCGACGCAAAATCATCATCTTCGCCGCCAATCACCAGATAGGGGAAGTTCACTTTCTTGCCTAACCCTTTCGAGTTGATGCCTTGAATGAACTTGTCAAACTTGGCTTCATCGGTGTAACCCGCCATAAACATGAAGCGCAACTTGAAGGAGGGGGAATACATATTGAACGCCCGATTTTCACCCTGCTCATAGCTGGGATAGCCGATCGCGCAGCCTTTCACATTCGGAATCACGGATGCGACCTGAGTGCCCCAGATGGAACCCATGCTCACACCCTGCACCCCAATCATGTTTTGATCCACTTCCGGCTGTTGTTGCAACCACGCCCAAACGGCTTCACCCGCCTGATAGAAGCCCTTTTCGTCAATATAAATCTTCTGCATGTTGCAGGTATATTGTCCTGGCCCATCAAAGTTAAAGACGGCTACACCGCGAGTCAAAAACTTATCACTATGCAGTGCGACAGAGATTTCTTTGGTGCTGTCCATCCCGCCAATACAAATCACACAGGGCACTTGATCCCCTTCTTTGTAGTTGGGCGGCAGGTGCAAATAGCCCAGAATGTGACCGTGTTGGTAGGGAATTTCGGCTTTGCGCGTGATGTGGTCAATGTACTGGCAATACTTGGCGTAGCAGTAATTCTTCCGCTCCTCGAAGTCGTAATTCATTTTGGTATGTTCGGCGATCGGCCATTGCGCCTGCCCATACAACACCGAGGCAATGTAGAAACTTTCTCGCGCTGCCACCAAGTAGCCCTGTTTTTCCTGTTCTTCCCCATGGCGCTGCCGCCGGATGGCGGCTGATCCATACTCACGGGCGATGTCGTCGTACTTTTTGACGCTCTTTTCCACCCGTAAAAAGTCACCCAGCGCCCCAATCCCACAGGGGAACAGGGCATAGTCCAGATCGCCCTGGTTCCAGGTCACGCCGACTGTACGAATGATGTTATCCAGAATCCAGCGTTGTTCGCTAAACCGCCGCACCCGCTGTTCGGCTTCATTGGACATTGAGGGCATACGTTAATCTCCTATGGACTTTCGGTAAGGTGTGTACTTGTGATCAATCAGGTCAGCCGCCTCAGGCGATCGCGCCCAGTTGGTGCAAAACGCCCATCGCATCGTTACTGCCCCAGATGGCGCTAATCTTGCCGTCATCGAAATGGAAAATGTCATTGCCCGCATCTTTCACGGCCTTCCCCGTGGCGGCAATGCCCATGAATTCGCCCTTGTGGGTGCCCGTCATGGAGTAACGCACCGCCACTTCTTTGTCGTCCACGATTTCGCGATCGACGGTGTAATGCAGATCGGGGAAGGCTTTGTGTAAATCTGCCAGGTAGTGTTTCATCGCCGCAATGCCGCGGACCGGATCTTTCAAGGTGGGCAGGTGCAGGACGAAATCAGGGGTCAAAATGTCCTCCACGTGGGTGGCCTTTTTCTGGTTCAGCAACTCGTCGTAATAGCGTTTTGCCACCGCTTTACAGGTTTCGACGGGAGTCGGCTTGGGAATCATGGGAGCGGTGCCGGGGAAGAGGGCGCGACCGAGTTGGGTGACCAGCCCCAGCCCATCTTCATTGGCAAACACTTCGGCGATCTTGCCATCCACGATCTTGTGCCAGGTCATGCCTTCAATTTCAAAGGGGTTACCCACAGCAGGCACGTCTCCCAACACCGTCGGGAACGGAATTCCCGTGTGAGTGCCGCGAGCCGTCCAGCGGGTGAGCACCATATCCCCTTCCGAAATCATGTCTTCCACCGCAAAGTGAATATCGGGAAAACAGCCCACTAGCATTTGCACCAATCCTTTGTAGCCATCCACGCCCTTAAAGGGTTCGGTGTGAGTCGGCAGATAAAAGACGAAATCGGGCGAACAAATCGCTTCCAACGTCTCCATATCTGCTTTATTGAAGACTTCGTAGAAGTAGCGACGGGCAACGGCTTTATTAGCTTCAAGCGTAGACATGGAAATGAGTCCTTTGTAGATGAAAATATGGGTGCGGGATGGAATCGAAACAATCTATCAGGGTAGGTTTATGACCACGCAAAGGGTGAGACTGACGTTGTGGGAGGGGAGGAGCGATCGCCCGGAGTGGGTGAGTCCACTGGAGCCTCCAGGCAACCAGGGAAGCCCAGTTGTTGCAGTAGTCCCAGCGTGTCTTCCAGGACTCGCGATTCGACAAATTTGCCAGCCTCAATCCGCAACCAGGACATCCCACAAATCGAAAAGGGATAGCCTAGCGCCGGAATATCACCCTGCAGGGTATTCAGCGCTGTGCCCGTATGGGTGCCTGTCGCCGTCCAGCGCCCCACCACCACGTCGTCTTCGGCAACGAGCCGCTCCACCACAAAATGAATGTCAGGAAAGGCAGCATGGAGCATTCCGACCAGTTGTTTGAACTCCTGCCCACAGTAGGGGTGGGGGTGGGTAGGGTTGGTAAAAATGAAGTCCGCTGCCATGTAGTGGTCAATGAACGACAAATCACCACCATTCAGTAATTCCTGGTAATAACGGGAGGCTAATGCTTTGTTGGTCTGGGTAGACATTGGAGTTTTCCTGACCGCTTGTGAGCGGATGTCACTAAAAGTTAAACGTTGTTCTTAACACCAACACCACTAAGTCTTTGTTACTGTTGTCCTGGTTCGGGGCCGTAATCCACATCACTCCCGGTGTGATGGCAATCCGATCCGAAATATTATGCTGATAAAAGGCTTCGATGTGGAGGGACGTATCACGTTTGAACCCTCCCACAAAGCGATCGCCAATCTTCAACCCGGTTAACATCGGCTCCACACCCACAATCACCCCACCCAAATTACCTTTCTTACCCAAATCGGGAAGCGCTAGATTCAGGGCATACGTCCAGATATCGGCATCGCCCCGACCCAGCAGGCGGGCATCAATTTTGGTGGCATATCCTCCCACCACAAACCGGGGACTGATCGCGTAATAGCCCTGGACACCATAGCTATTACTGACTACGGGTACATCTCGATTAAAGAACACGCCGGCATTGTCAAAGCGGTTGGCTAACCCGGTGCCCACAAATCCGGGACTATTCGGCCCGAAAGAGTACTGGTTATTAAAGGCAAACTCACCCGCACTGAAGTAGTTATTACGATAGGCCAGGGCTAACCCAAACCGACTGCTGGGGGTGAAGTTGAGTTGCGCCAACGCCAGATAATTACCATCAAATAAGCCTGCCCCTTCACTGGGATTGTTGGCTTTAGCGGCGAGATACCCCCCCGTCAAGCGCCAGGGTCCGTTGTCATAATTGACGATCGCCCCCGATCCACCCCCCAAGCGATACATTGGGCTCCGTTGTCCAAAGGCAGAAATTGGCCCTGCACCGAGGTTTGCGCCTTCCCAGGTTAAACCGGAGAAAGGGAGTAAGAAGCGGGAGGTGTTGAAGCCATTGTTTGCGGCTAGGGTCACATACATGCGATCGCGTTCGCGCGTAAACACGGGAAACAGATATTCCAGACTGAGGGAAAATAACCCGCTGCCCGTGGAACCGCCATAGGCCCAGGTCGTTAACCCTTCTCGCGTACTGCCCACATCGCGCCCATTATTGAAAACGGTATATTCAGGAATGTTGGTATTGCTGGCATACATGGAGTACAGCAACAAATCTCGACCCGTGAAACTGGTAGACAAGCCCAGATAGGTGGCATATTGTCCCACCGTTTCTGTTTGCCCATCCCCGGACACGGCATCAATGAGGTTATAACTCATCACCCCAAAGAACTTCGTCGTGGTCGAGAATTGCTGTTTCTCCAGGGTGGCAGTGCGCACCTCTAATGCCTCGATCCGACCTCTTAAACTGGCCAGTTCAGCGGCAAACTCCTCTTGCAGTCGCTTCACCACTTCTAAGTCTTCTTTCTTGACAAAATCGGCGGTAGCGGCGGCAATCAGTTCTTGAATCTTGTCTAAACAGGCATTCAAGCCTGCCGCAAATTCATACCGACTGAGGGCGCGATTGCCGCGATAGGTTTTGTCAGGATAACCGACGATACAACCATACCGCTCGACTAACGACTGAAGTGCCTGGAATGCCCAATCGGTGGGCTTTACGTCCGTTAGTTGGGACACCGACGTGACTTGATCCAATCCCGCCTCGGCACTCAGGTCATTAACGGCAGTGCGGGCAGGACTATCCAGATCCGCCAGTGGGTTGAGATCTAGAGTCGGAGTCGCTGCGATCGCGGAACCTGCCGACGATAACCCACTGCCCACCAGACAGCCAATCGTTAACGCTTGAGCTAGGGGCAACCACAGTCGTTGCATTGGATTCCAGGAGTAAGACAACTTGATCATTGCAACACACCACTAAACATCAGTCTGTACCCGTTAGAGTTGAGCGAACCCAGGGGCATACTCAAACGGCTTGACCGTCGCATTGTAGGTGACAATTTCCAGTCCGTAGGAATTTTTGCTCGATTTGCGGACGGTCCATTGTTGAGTGGCGTTCATTGAAGTGCGCTTACTTTTAGCGGCGGGTGGCTCCCACCAGCTCGCCTGCCACGCCACCACAATATCTAAAATGGCCGTATCACCTGTCACATTTGACTCGACCGAAACGACGTTATGATTCTCATCAAAAAATAAGTTGATGACTCGGTCATACCAAACTTTGAAACTGGCTAAATCAGTAATGTTGCCATCTGGAAATTGGACGTTTAAGCCTACATCCGCTAAGTAGGGATAGACTTCTTCAATGGGAACGTGGAAATCCAGCGCCCGATACCAGGCAGCCACAAAAGCATTAATTTGTTCGGTACTCATGGAACTACTAATAGTGGTTGTACTCAATGATCTTCCTCGACTCAACTTAGATTGCCAATTGAAACTATTTCTGACTATTGCCCACACCGCACGCCAATCATTTCAGGCTGGACATTCCCTTCTAGCATCAAGTCGATGAGGAAGGGACCCTCATGGGCAAGTGCTTGTTGAATCGCAGGGACAATTTCTTCGGGCTTTTCGACTCGAACGGCAGCGACACCGAGCGATCGCGCCAATTCATCAAACCGAATTTCTGGCTTTGATAAGTCAAAGCTTAAGGGGAAATTCCGTTCGGGGACTTCGATTTCTTTCCAGTACTGCTGAATGTTATATTGCAAGATGCGATAAGAGCGATTGTTGCAAACGACAAACTTGGCATCGACATTGTGGCGCGCGGCTGTCCACAACGCCTGGATGGTATACATCCCCCCTCCATCTCCCGTAAACCCAATCACGGTTTTGTCGGGATGGGCTAATTTCGCCCCGATCGCGCCCGGAATCCCAACGCCTAGAGAGCCTCCGCGCGTGAGGAAATAGTGTTTGGGTTCGGTGGTCGGACGATAGCGGGGAATGGCAGGAGAGTTCGTGAGTGCCTCATCAAAAATAATGGCATCTTCTGGGAGTAATGCCACTAACTCTTCCATAAATCGTGACAGATGTAATGGCACTTCATCGCGAATCGTGCGATCGTGCGCTAGCGCGGCCTCTAGCTTGGTTTGTTTGGCACTGGCGATCGTCGCTAGGCGTTGTGCTGCTGCTGCCTTTTGGTCGGGTGTTAAGATCGTCTCCAAAACCGCCGCCAATTTGGCTAAGGTCAGTTTGGGATCACTCACCATGCCTATATCAACGGGATGATTCTTCGCAATTTCATAGGCATTGAGATCAATGTGAATGACCTTGGCGTTTGGTGCAAACACATCGCCCAAATCGGGAAAGACTTCCGGCACAATGTAGGTGCCAACCACTAAATTCACATCTCCTTTCGCCAGGATCGGTTGGCTTTGAAAGCCAAACATATGTCCAGTGGCTCCTTGATACAGAGGATGGGACTGACTCATATTCAGTTCGCCATTATCGGCTTCCCACACCTCTGCACCCAGCAATTCTGCAACGCAGGTTAACTCGGCCTGCGCGCCCGAAAAGGCGATTCCATCCCCGATAAAAATCATGGGTGTTTGAGCGACTGCTAACTGTTGCGCTGCACTTTTAAGGGTGTCATCATCAGGCACCACGCGGGTTGAAGGCCGGGAGGTGGGGCGAATCGGTTCCGCCACGGGGTAATCCAAAATATCTTGCGGGAAACAGACATAAACTGGTCCACAGGGCGGCGTGGTGGCAATCTTGATCGCTCGTCGCAGCACTCGTAAGACGGAATTTGGATCAACTACCATCGTGGACCATTTGGTCACGGGTTCAGCCATGGCGACTAGATCCCCTGCCATTTGCGCATCCATACCCTGGTACTTGACTCCAGAATCGCCCCCAATCACCACCAAGGGCGAGTGACCCCGTTTGGCTTGATAGAGGGCACCGATGCCATTCCCCACACCAGGTGTGCTGTGGAGTTGTACGATCGCGACGTTTCCCGTGGCACGGGCATAGCCATCTGCAGCCATGACCGCGATCGTTTCTTGCAAAGTCAAAATGTACTTGAGTTCGGGATAATCCCAGAGGGCATCTAAAAATCCTTGTTCAACTGTGCCAGGGTTGCCAAACATATAGCGAATCCCGTCCGCCAGCAATTGTTCAATAATTGCAAAACGGTACGTTTTACCAGCCATCGCTAACTCCTTCCTTGATAAGTGCAAACCAACTAGACAATTGAGCGTGAAATTCACTCATACTCAGTCACTAAAAATCTGATCAAGCCTCAATTTAAGCCTGAGTCTGAAGTCATGTTCACTAAAAAACTGAAATGATTTGTTCGTTTTGATTCAGCAGTAATCTTGTTCTTCTAGTATGCTTCGTCTTCCGGGAAGAGTTTCTCGACTAATTTTGCCAAATTAAAAAACTGGCTAAAAAAGACAAGCTTGATTTTTCTAAGACTGGCTTTGACGCGCAGGATTTTGATATTTAGAACCGATCAGTGAAGACCCCCGAAATTCCTCAGTGACAGAATCTGAAAACACTCATGTGATGGCAAATACACTAATTTCTAAGGGGCAATCCGAATCGATTGATGGATAATTAAGGTCGCTTCGAATCTCGCTAACACGAAGAATCAAAAACTTCCAAGCAAGAACAGCAAACGGACTTGCAGACACCTTCAACCGAACGCTACCCTGCCACCCTTGCAATCACTAGTCTCTTAGGAAAGCCAGCCTCCAAAAAAACTAACATTAACCCTATTGAATGACAATAGCTTTTCTCTAAATGTGAGGATGTTGCTCGGAAAACTTAATGAAACGATACATTGCCTGAGCCATCCAATCCGTCGGCTTTAGTCTATCTGTTGGTTGCTATCTGTCTGATGAGCCAACATGATTACACTGATCAGTTTGGTTGCCTGAGCACAAACAAACTGATGCGTCAGGATTGTGCGATCGCGCGGCAATGACCGCTTCCAGGTTTGATGAAATGCCGCGTTTTGCTTACCAGCCGTAGCGTTTCAATCCATGCTCTAAGGCTTGAATCATGAGTTCACCCACTAATTTAGAATCCTGGGTGGATCGTCCAGTTAAAAACGGGTAGTCCAGAATTGTGGAAAGGGTATGTCCGACCCCGCCGTGATATTGCCCATCGGGACCAACGGCATCGCGCAGAATGTATTCCAACGGGTAGAACGGGGGGCCGAAGTTGGCGGAGGTATTCATCGGTTGCCCATCATAGCCATACATTTGCGCAAACCCGGTGCCATCTTTGTAGTCGTATTCGCGGGCGTGTCCGGTGACGTGCTTACCCCAAATAATGCTCTTGCGATCGGTCCAGTCGCGGGCGAACGCAAGGCAGGTGACACAATAGCATTCGGCAGCAATCAATTTACCTTGCGCCAAGAAGCCTAAAATGACATCATGCACGCGCTCATTGTTCACCATGTCTACCATGGGGCCAGAGCCACCCGGCAAGAGCAAGGCATCGTATTGTTCCAGGTCTTTCCAGGCTTTGGCGCGGAGGGTGTAGTACGCTTCTAGCGCATGCCCAAAATTGTCGCTATTGAAATAAGGCATGGCCGGAAACCAGGCCGAGAGGTTAATCGGCTTCGCGAGTAAGTCAGAACCGTCAATCTCGCGTGTCCGTTTGGCGTAGTGGGCATCTGTGACGAGTTTATCCAACGGGGGATCGACGTAGGTCTCATCCATGCTGGGGGGCAGGGCGGGTGGTTTGCGCCCGTAGGCCGTGGCAAAATCAAAAGTGTAGCCAGCGGCGAGTAAGACATCATAGGGGCCGACCAGTTCTTCACCCCAATACCCCCATTCAGACACAATCACCAAAATCTTTTTGTTCACAGACTTCCTTCCTTCTCTGTTTACAAGGCTTACTCCCAGTCATGCACGGCAATCCGATTGAATGAATCGCGAGTGCTGATGATGCTAGGAGTGATGCTAAAAGCGGCTGGATGCAAATGGCATCCGAGAAAACCGCAAAAATTGCAATCGGTTTAAACTCTAAATCGTCCAAAAACTACCTGTGAAACAACTAATCTTTCCAGCCATGAGAAACTCTTTTCTTACTCTACGCAGATGTAGATAGGCACTGAAAAAACCTCAAGCATCTAGCTTTTGAGTGTAGGAAATGAAACTACACTAGCGCCAAAGTGAGGTGAACAGATTTATCAGTAGAGCGCTGATAAGCCAGTGACTCGGTAAGATGATGCCCAGTTACAACTGAGGGAACACATCTTATATATCACCTTTTTTCAGTAGATGGTAGTTCTCGTGGGGTAAAGAATTGCTTAAAGCTTTTGGTTACTGCTGAAATTGCCGTAAGCACTGCAAGGACGAGGTGATAGATGCTGATGAATAGGCATATGGACTAAGAAATACATGAAATTTGCCGGATGCCAAGTGACAGAAGTCATGATTTGGTTTGTGATGAATGTCATTTGAGGATTGAAACTCATCCTCATTGAGTCATTGTTTGGCTAAAAGGGCTAGTATTTTGGGGTATCAGGTGACGATTTGGTTGGGTTTTGTTGGTATGAATGAATGATGGTTGGTCGTTAAGGATAGCTTGCAGGGGGCAGTCTACAGGTCTTTCATCCCCAGTGGGATTTTGTAAACTTGAGGCTGGCAGTCGATCCAGAACACGGGTAGAAAGAGCATCATGGATAAATTAGGGTTACCGTTAGGCGCTTTTAATCAAACGGATCTGGATTGGCTGGGGCAGGTGGGGACGATCGCGGCGATCGCGGCGCATACCGAACTGGTGCAGGCGGATCAGCGGTTGCAGGCAATGTATTGGGTCTTGGCGGGGGCATTTACGCTCGTTGTCACTAGCCCGGATGCGGGGGAACAGCAGGTGGCGGTGGTGCAACCTGGTGAGGAACTGGGGTTATTATCTTTCATCAACGGTCGCCCTGCTGTGACGCGCGCGATCGCGACGGAAGCCGCGCAGGTGCTCATGATTCCTCACGGCAAACTGACCGCCAAATTGCACCAAGATGCTGGGTTCGCAGCGCGGTTTTACCAAACCGCTTCGGTTTTTTTATCGACTCAGGTGCGGGGGATTGCCAGTTTGCTGGTGCGCAGTCAAGCGCCAGCGGAACAACCCCTCCGCAAAGTGCTGTTAGTGTTTGCTGAGTTGTACGATAGCGATCTGGATTGGATGGTGAGGGTGGGGGTGCCCTGTCCGTTGTCTGCCACGACTTTGTTAATTGAAGAAGGGAAGGCGTTGGATGCCATTTATATCTTGTTGGATGGCACTTTGGCAGTGGTGATTTCGGCGCAGGTGAATGGGCAGCAGGTGAGTAAAGAAGTGGCGCGGCTGGCGACGGGGGAAATTTTAGGGGAAATGTCTTTTGTGGAGGCCCAAATGGCATCGGCTACGGTCAAAGCCGTGGAAAATTGCCTCGTGTGGGCGTTACCCCGGACGGAATTGGCGGCTAAACTGCGTCAGGATCAGCCCTTTGCCGCCCGGTTTTATCGCGCGATCGCCGTCGTGTTGGCGGAACGGTTACAAGATCGGTTAACTCGGCATGGGTATGGCAAACTGTCTTATACCCAGGATCAACCCCTGGCCGATGAGCTGGAATATGAGGATGAAATTGATCTGCAAACCCTGGCGCATGTCTCGCTGGCCGGGGCGCGGTTTGATTGGTTGCTGAGACGGGTGCGGGCGCGATTTTAATGGAGGGTGGGGGATTGAACCAAAAACCAAATATCTTTCGGCAAGAATCGTTGGAACGCCTGTCTTCCCCAGAACGGTTGGATCAATTGATGCAGGTGGTGGCTCCCCGCGACTGGTTGTTTTTGGTGGCGCTGGGGTCGATTGTGGTAGGGGCTGTTAGTTGGAGTATTTGGGGACGAATTCCGGTGACGGTGGAAGGGCGGGGGGTGTTGCTTTATCCTGACCAAACGACGGCGTTGCAGTCGCCCATTGCCGGACAGGTAGCCACGTTGCGGGTGAAACCGGGCGATCGCGTGCAAGCCGGGCAGGTGATTGGGGCGATGGCCCGACTGGAATTGCGGCAGGCATTGCAACAGCAAACGGCAACTTGGCAACGGCTCCGGCAGCAGCAGCGGCAACTGACGGCAGTGATGCAGCGGCAAACAACCGCAGCCCTGCAAGCAATCCAGCAGCAAGAACGGACGCTGCAAAAGACGCTCCAGGATCAACAAGCGCTCCTGGAACCCATCCGCACGAAAGAACGGTTAACCCTGCAAACTCAACAGCAGTCATTGACTCGTGCTTTAGCCAATAAGGAGGCGCTGGCTCCTGTGTTGCAACAACAGTTAGACAATCGTCAGCAGTTGTTGAATGAGGGGGCGATTTCTATTGATTTATTTTTGCAATCGGCGCAGGCGTATCAGGAGAATCAACAGCAAATTGCCGCTTTGAAGGCCCAGATCCAGGAGTTGAACCGTCGCTTGCTGACGATTGACCAAACCTATCGCGCTACGCTCCGGCAAGTGGAAACGGTGCAAGCGCAACTGCAAGATCTGCAAGCCCAAAAGCAGCAACTCCAACAGCGATCGCTGGAAGCCTCAATGCAACGCAGTAACCAGATCCAGGCAGTGCAACAACAAATTGCCCAACTGCAACTGCAACTGCAACAAAGTAGCCAAATTACCAGCGCGGTCAGTGGGCGAGTGCTGGAACTGACGGCGAAACCTGGGCAGGTGTTGCAAGCGGGCGATCGCATTGGGCTGGTGGAAGCGGATCACCAGTCCGCCCCACTGGTGGCGATCGCCTATTTCAAGATTAAAGATGGGAAGCGCCTGGAACCGGGTATGACCATGCAAATCACACCCGATTCAGTGCCCCGCGAGCGGTATGGGGGGATTGTAGGGACAGTCAAAACGGTGTCGCCCCTGCCCATTAGCCGGGAGGCGATGGTGAGCACGGTGGGGAGCGCCGAAGTCGCTGATGGGCTTACCGTTACGGGGGGACAGTTAGCCGTCCAGGCGACGCTGCAACCGAATCCTGCCAACGCTTCGGGGTATCAATGGTCGTCCTCTCGCGGCCCTGAACTGCAACTCTCACCGGGAACAACTGCTTCGATTCGCGCCACGATTGATCGCCAAGCGCCGATCACGTTTATCCTTCCGATTTTCAAATCTTTCGCTCAGGGAACGTGATCGCCATGGCTTTGAGTCGGTTCCCGGTGTTCGCAGCGATCGCTGCGACTTGGCACAAAGCCTGGTTCCGCTGGCGGGGCACGCGGGGTAAACGAGTGCAAACGCCCACTGTGCTCCAGATGGAAGCGGTCGAATGCGGGGCGGCAGCGTTGGGCATTATCCTGTCGTACTATGGCAAGATTGTGCCGTTGGCGGTGTTGCGGCAGGACTGTGGCGTGTCGCGGGATGGCAGTACGGCAGTCAATTTAGTCAAAGCGGCTAAACAATATGGCCTCACGGCCAAGGGTTTTAAAAAAGGACTGAATGCGCTGCAAGAGTTGCGTTGTCCTTATATTGTGTTCTGGAATTTCAATCATTTTCTCGTCGTGGAGGGTTGGGGGCGCGATCGCGTGTTTCTCAATGATCCGGCAACAGGCCCCCGGACTGCTACCTTGCAGGAATTTGATGAAGCCTACACGGGTGTGGTGTTGGTGATGGAACCCGGCTCTGAGTTTCGGCGGGGGGGACGCAAACCGGATGTGGTGAGGGCTTTGCGCGATCGCTTGCGAGGCTCAGTCAAAGCTTTAGCGTATTGTTTGTTGGCTGGTTTATTACTAGTGGTGCCAGGAATTGCCATCCCGGTGTTTACGCAAGTCTTTGTCGATAATATCTTGGTGCAGGGACAGCAGGATTGGTTGCGCCCCTTATTATTCGGTATGCTTATCACCGCAGTGCTAAAAGGATTGCTTTCTGGGTTGCAACTGCGTTATTTGCGACGGCTCAAAATTAAGTTAGCTGTGAAAATGTCGAGCCAGTTTTTATGGCACATTTTAAGATTGCCGATTAATTTTTATGCTCAACGCTATGCGGGTGAAATTGCGAATCGCACCAGGCTCAATGATAAGGTCGCGGATGTGTTATCGGGTCGGTTAGCGACGACGGTGATTGATCTGGTGATGATGCTGTTTTATAGCTTGGTGATGTTGCAGTATGACCGGGCTCTAACGGCGATCGGGATGATCTTTGCCGGGATGAATTTGGTGGCCCTACAGTGGGTGTCGCGGCAACGGAAGGACGCTAACATTCGTCTGGGCATGGAAACGGGACGGGCGGCAGGGGTGGCCATTTCGGGCTTGCAAAGTATTGAAACCTTGAAATCATCTGCCCTGGAGTCTGATTTTTTTGCGCGTTGGGTCGGCTACTACACCAAAGCAATTAATTCCTATCAAGCGTTAGGTTTGCAGAATCAAACTCTCAGCACGTTACCAACCACACTGGCGCAATTAGCATCCGTGTTGTTGCTGGTGGTGGGCGGCTTTCGCGTCATGAATGGCAACCTCAGTATTGGTGGACTGGTGGCCTTTCTCAGCCTGATGCAAAGTTTTCTAGAACCTGTGCGGCGGTTGGTGAATTTGGGTGGCACGTTGCAGGAGTTAGAAGGCGATGTGAGTCGTTTAGAAGATGTGTTGAGCAATGAAATTGATCCCCAACTGCAAGCCGATCGCGCAATGCCCGCTTTCCTCGATCGCCCCTCCTTGCCCTGGGCTTTCCCCACCCCTACGGATCAACCCCTGTCACCTCACATCGACCGCGATAATTTTCGCTTACAGGGGCACATTGAACTGCAAAACATCACCTTCGGCTACACCCCCATTAATCCGCCCCTGATTACCGATTTCAGCCTCATGATTCAACCGGGACAGCGGATTGCCCTAGTGGGAGGCAGTGGTTCGGGTAAATCCACGGTGATCAAACTGGTGACGGGGCTTTACCAACCCTGGGCGGGTGGAATTTATCTGGATGGTCAACCCCTCGCCCAGATTCCGCGTGCCGTCTTGACCTACTCCATGGCGTTGGTGGAACAGGATATTCTGCTGTTCGCGGGCACCGTGCGGGATAACTTGACATTGTGGGACCCCACGGTGAGCGATCGCAATTTAGTCCGCGCCTGCCAGGATGCCCTGATTCATGATGTCATTCTGTCCCTACCAGGGGGCTACAATGCCGAACTGATCGAAGGTGGGGCGAATCTCAGTGGGGGGCAGCGGCAACGTCTGGAAATTGCGCGATCGCTGGTCCGCAATCCGGCGATTTTGGTGATGGATGAAGCCACCAGTGCGCTGGATACGGAAACCGAAAAGTTAATTACCCGCAACCTCAGTCGGCGCGGTTGTACCTGTATCATCGTGGCGCATCGGCTGAGTACGATTCGCGATTGTGATGAAATTATTGTCTTCGATCGCGGTCAAGTCGTCGAACGCGGCATCCATCAATCCCTTTATGAAGCGGGTGGCGTTTATGCCCAACTCATTCGTAGCGAAAGTGGTTAAGCCCTTGCGGACTGAGTTGGGCTGCAACAGGCATTAAGCATTGGTACCAGCCAGATCCATGCCGGGTAGAAAACTCGCCATATACTTTTCGACGCCTTTGGGATCGCTCAGAAGTTGCGCCGAAACCTGACTGGCCTGTTCTCCCGGATACACATCTTCCTGATTGTCTAGCACTGCTTGCAAGGCTGCTCTTGCCACTTCCGCCGGAGCTACTTTCGGGTTAGGCCACGCTTTCGCCAAATCGGTATCAACGGTGCCTGGCATGACCCCAACCACTAAGGTCTGCTGCGCCGTCAGTTCCGCTCTGACACTCTGGGTCATCGAAATTGCCGCTGCTTTAGACGCACTGTAGGAACCGCTAAACGGCAGATTGACTTTGCCCAGGAGCGATAAGATATTGACGATCGCGCCCCCTCCTTGCTGCTTCAGAATCGGCGCAAAGGCGCGACACATGGCGGCCATGCCAAAATAGTTGACTTCGATTTCAGCTCTGGCGCTTTCCAAATCCGGTGCCGCAATAATGCCTTGGTTGAGCGAGGTGCCCGCATTGTTAATGAGCAGGTTGACATCCGCACATTGAGCTGCCGCCGCATTCACGGATTCAGCATTAGTCACGTCTAGCTCAACTGGAATAATCCGAGTTGGGTCAAGCGCAACTAAGTCATTCAGTTTATTCAGTGTCCTGGCACAAACATATATTTTGGCAACATCAAATTGCAGCAGTTGTTCGACAAAATGAGAACCGATGCCCCCATTGGCTCCTGTCACCAGTGCGATCGCCTGACTTAAATTCATGATGCTCTAACTCTTGAACGACTCGGATCTCAATCTGCATTGATCGTAGCATCTACAATCGGTCTGGGAGGCGGCGTGACACTGGCATTCAGGTCTGTATGAGCAGAGTGCGTTTCTGTGTGGAGGGATACATTCTACAAGAGGAGCGATCGTGCTAAATCGATATAGTCTAACGGCTCAAATCAGCGGCGGCAGACAAACTCGAACTCAGCACCAGCGGCTTTCAACTGTCCGCCTGCATTTGAATTGTTAGACGGCTTTTTTTAAACTGCTTGCAGAACATAGAACGTATAACCATAGGAGTCGCTGAATTTTTCAAACAGTCTCATCTCTTTTTCAGTTTCATGAATCACTGATTGAGTAATTGGGGTAATTTCGATCTGCTGCATCCGCTCACGAAGCGGTTCATAATAATTGACCCACCAAGCCTGACT
>JAIXVO010000710.1 GCA_027482985.1 Cyanobacteriota bacterium | reverse complement strand
CTCAGTTATTTCCAGATAAAATTGCTCCCAGCCAAAGCCTTGCTCTTCGGATTGGGTGATGAAGTTGCTAGGCATTTGCTTGAGCGTTTGGCTATCCCAATCGATGCAGACCAAATTGCTGTCGGCTTGAATCTCGGAGATACGTCCCTGCCAGCCGCCAAGATCAATGCCAAAGTCAGGGTCGGTGACCTGGGCTTTGACAACGACTGAATCGCCGATTTTGAACGGAGCAGGTTTTATCATGGGGTAAACTCTCCGAAGCACGGAGCGTTATCTAGTTTCCACATCATAGCGGTCTTCTGATCCAGAGATGCTGGTGGGGAATCCCATGGATTCATGTCGAGTCTCAATAGGGGAATGGTTTTCTGACTCCATTCCAGAAACACTGCTCACTCCGCCTTCATCATCCTGACCTATGGCAACCGCTAACCCACTCTCCCTCAGAACCGTCGCAGAAGGCTTGAACATCCGCACAGCGGATGACCTCAAAAAGATGCTCCAGCTACTGCCGATTCAAGCGAAGCCGACCCGTAAAGCGGAACTCGTTGATGCGATCGCAGGCTACCTATTAGGGCCAGGCCTGAAAAAACTCTGGCAAGAGCTAGATCAGCTCCAGCAGGCGGCTGTGGCCGAAGCGGTTTATCTGACGGGGGGCTGCTACCAGGCTGGGCAGTTCCAGGCCAAATATGGGGCATTGCCGACATGGCACGATCGCAGTTCCATGTATAGCTCCAGGCGGCCCGCCGCCAAGCTCGACCTGTTTTTCTACCCCACCGGCACCTACACGGCCCCAAATCTGTTGCCCGAGGATCTGCGACTCCAGCTCAAGGCCTTTGTCCCTGAGCCCAGGGCACTGACCTTGCCCAGCGCTGAACAACCGCCCCAGACCTTTCGGGTCGAGCATCGATACTTCGATTATCAAAAGAGTCAGTCTGTAGAGACAGAAGAG
Organism: Cyanobacteriota bacterium; assembly: GCA_027482985.1. Classification (GTDB taxonomy): domain Bacteria; phylum Cyanobacteriota; class Cyanobacteriia; order Leptolyngbyales; family Leptolyngbyaceae; genus JSC-12. The sequence goes on along the minus strand of JAIXVO010000710.1, from coordinate 2,166 downwards.
GATGTGCCGGTGGTGTGCCGCCCCACTGAGCAGGTAGCCCAGCAAGATCTGCTGGCGGTGCTGCGGCTGATTCACCTGGGGAAGGTCAGCGTTAGCGACAAAACCCTGATGCCCAGTAAGGTCACGCTTAACACCATCGCCCCCCTCTTGCAGGGCGGCGACTACTACAGCGAAGCCGATGAACCCGACCACGATGGCCTCCTTAGCCATGACCCGATTGGTGCCATCAAACCCTTTGCCTGGGTGATGCTGGTGCAGGGGAGCGGACTGGCCAGCCTAGATGGGAAAAAGCTGCAACTGACCAAGGCGGGCCAAAAGGCGATGGGGTCTGCCCCAGCGACCACTCTCCAGGCGATCTGGAAGAAGTGGCTCAAAACCACCTTTTTAGATGAGTTGCGTCGGGTGGAGTCGATCAAGGGCCAAACCGGTAAGGCCAAACGCAGCCTGACGGCGGTCAGCGGCCGCCGGGCTCAGATTGTGGCGGCGTTGGGGCAGTGCCCGGTCGGGGAATGGGTCAACTATGACGACCTCAAGCGCTACATGATTGCCAGTGACCAGACCTTCGACGTCAGCCGCAATCCCGAGAGTCTTTACATTAGTGAGTCTGGCTATGGCAACCTGTATGAGGCCGGGGGCTCCTGGAGCATTCTGCAAGATGCCTATATGAAGTGTTTTTTGTTTGAATATGCCGCCACCCTGGGGCTGTTGGATGTGGCTTATATCACGCCCTACGATGCCCCCCGAGATGACTTGAATGACTTCTGGGGCACTGACGACCTCTCGTTTTTGAGTCGCTACGATGGCTTGCTGGCCTTTCGGCTCACCCCCCTGGGAGCCTTTTGTTTGGGGCTGACCGATACCTATACCGCCGCTCCGATTACCACGGAAAGTACTCTGCGGGTGTTGCCCAACCTCGATGTTGTGATGACCGGAGCACCTCTCAACCCGGCAGAATATTTGATGATGGAGACCTTTACCCGGCAAACGGGTGATGCGGTCTGGAAGCTGGATCGAGACGTGGCGCTGAAAGCGGCTGAGGCGGGGCATTCGTTGCAGGAGTTTTACGACTTTTTAACCCAGGTCAGTGCTGAGGCTCTGCCCAAGACTGTGGAGCAGTTTTTTGCCGACTGCCGCAGCCGTTCCCAGAGTCTGCAAGATCAGGGGATGGCCCGACTGATTGAATGCGCCGATGCGACGTTGGCGGTACAGATTGCCCACGACTCGCGGACGAAGAAGTATTGTCAGTTGGCGGGGGAGCGGCATCTGGTGGTGTTGTTAGACGACGAGACTCGGTTTCGCAATGGGTTGCGCAAGCTGGGGTATAGTTTGCCGATGAGTAAGGCGTAGTGTCATCCACCCACCTTGTTGCTCTGTGAGATACCATGAAGACAGCTTCTGGGAGGCTACCTTTATGACTTCGGCATCCAACAAACAAGCTATTGTTCGTACCGAGCGAGGGTTAACCATTGCTGGTACTCGAATCACTCTGTACGACGTGATGGACTATCTGATCAGTCAATACCCCCCTAAATTTATCCAAGGATTATTTGAACTGACGGAAGAACAACTCAAAGCCGCACTAGCTTACATAGAGGCCAACCGCTCCGAGGTCGAAGCTGAGTATCAGCAAGTTATCCGGGAAACCGAAGAACTGCGGCAATACTACGAAGAGCAAAATCGTGAGCGTGTTGCTCGAATCTCTACCTTATCTCCTCCGCCTGGTCTGGAAGCTGCTTGGGAAAAACTTAAGGCATCCAAGGCAAGCCACCAACTACAGCCGTGATTTTTTTGGTTGATCATAATTTAAAGGGACACGCGCGTATTCTTCTTGGGAGCATTGCTGGACAAGGATGGCTTGATGTTGTTCCGATTCGCTTCGTTATGTTTGAGGAGGTGGGATTATCCATCGATAGCACTGATAGAGTCGTTTGGAGGATAGCTCAGAAAAATCAGATGATCCTGCTCACTGCGAATCGCAGCATGAAAGATGAAGATTCGCTGGAGCAGGTGATGCGCGAGGAAAATACTCAAAGTTCTTTGCCAGTCGTGACTATTGGCAACGCTGATCGAGTATTAAACGATTCAATCTATCGAGAGCGCTGTGTTGATCGGATTGTTGAAATTGCGATTTACACTGCCAACTACATGGGTGCAAGACGAGTTTTT
>JAIXVO010000401.1 GCA_027482985.1 Cyanobacteriota bacterium | reverse complement strand
GTCCCCTGGGGATCAACATCAATGCCGTGGCGTTTGAGGCAATCCTGACAGCCCTCCAGGAGTTTGGTGGTAACCAGATCGTTAAATCGCCCGATCACCAGCGCAAAGCGCAAGCCCTCGGTTTGAGTAAATGTTCCTTCAAAAACTGCCATGACTGCCTGTCCCTTGTTCGCAAAACGGGTATTACAAAAACAATTCCCGTCAGCTTTGCACTCGCTCACGGGAATATCATCATCTTATCGGTTGTTTCTAAAACCGCTCAATTTCGCGTTCGGATGCGGGTTCCACTGAGACCCCATCACCTTTTCAGCCTAGACAACAAGATAGTTGAGGAGACCCACAACCAGCACCAGAATCGTCCATAGCCCGCTCCCCAGGAAGATAAAGCGCCGGGATTGATCCCAATTTTGCGGGGTTGCCAGTGCTACCGGAGCACCCACAATCAGAATAAAAGACAAAATTACTAAAGCAGCTAGAGCAAGCTGAAACAGGATCGTCATCTTAGCGTCTCCCAATACGGCAATAAACTAGGCGAATAGGCTCAACCATTAAGCTATCAGAAAATTGCGACTGAATGTTACTCGCCTCTCATAATTAGGGCAGAGGGCGGGGGGCAGAGGGCAGCAGGGGAATGATTGGGATTTAGGATTGGAGGTTGGAGATCGCCGTCCCACCCGCCGTCTTCTGCGCCTAAATCTCTAACGAGACGTGCCAGCGGCGCGTCTCTACGACATCTCCTGGCTCCTGACTCCTGGCTTCCTCCCCCTCCCTCCCCCTCCCTCCCCATGCACCTAATTCTCTGCCATACCACTGCTGACTTCGACACGCTGGGCGCGGCGGTGGGATTGGCGCGGTTACAGCCGGGGGCGCGGATTGTGTTGGCGGGCGGGGGGCATCCGGCGGTGAGTCAGTTTTTGGCGCTGCATCGGGATGAGTATCCGTTACTGGAGCGGCGATCGGTGCGAGTGGCACAGGTGCGATCGCTGGCGGTGGTGGATACGCAGCAGCGATCGCGGTTGGGCCAGGTGGCGCAGTGGCTGGATTTGCCGAACGTTGAGATTACGGTTTATGACCATCATGGGGCAGTGGCATCAGACATTCCGGCGCAGCAACGCTATGTGGAAACGCTGGGGGCGATCACGACGCTGGTGGTGGAGCAATTGCAGCAGCAGGGCGTGATCCCAACACCAATGGAAGCGACGGTGATGGCGTTGGGCATTCATGTGGATACGGGATCGCTGACGTTTGACCACACGACGGCGAGGGATGCGCGGGCGCTGGCCTGGTTGATGGAACAGGGCGCGAGTTTGAAGGCGATCGCGGACTACGCAGAACCGGGACTCTCTCCCGCCTTACAACAACTCTTGATCACAGCGCTGGAAACCGTGCAAACCATAGAAGTGCAGGGACATCGACTGGCCTGGGTGTTACTGTCCCTGGATGGGTTTACGCCAGGGTTATCGAGTTTGGCGGGACAACTGATGGCGGTGCTGGATGTGGATGCCCTGTTGCTGGCGGCTCAGTATCAGCGGAAGGCGGCGGCTGACGATGATTCGCTGACGGTGATTGGGCGATCGCGGGTCGCAGGCACTAATCTGCATGACCTGTTTCAACCTTGGGGTGGGGGTGGTCATCCCCGCGCCGCTGCCGTCAACTTGCATCATGTTGATCCCGAAGCTACGCTGGCTGAATTGGTGCGGCAACTCCAAGCCCAACTCCCGCCGCCCCTGACCGCCCGCGAGTTGATGTCTTCTCCAGTTCGCACGATTCGCCCGGAAACGACGATCGCGGAAGCCCAACGCATTTTGTTGCGCTATGGTCATTCCGGGCTGTCGGTGGTGGATGCAGCAGGAACATTGCTGGGGGTGATTTCCCGCCGCGACATCGAGATTGCGCTGCATCACGGCTTCAGTCATGCCCCCGTCAAAGGCTACATGACCACGAACCTGCACACGATCGCGCCCACCACCCTATTACCCGAAATTGAAGCCTTGATGGTGACCTATGACATTGGTCGCTTGCCGGTGCTGGAGCAGGGGCAACTGGTGGGCATTGTGACGCGGACTGATGTGTTGCGCCAACTGCATCAGCAGAATGGCAGAGGGCAGACGGCAAACGGCAGCGGGCAAGTGGGGTTACAGGGGGGGCGCGGCGATTCGCTGCTGCCGTTGCTGCAACAACGATTGATTCCGGAGTTGTGGGAGTTGTTGACGATCGCGGCGCAGGCGGCAGCGCAGCAGGGCTGGCAGTTGTTCCTGGTGGGCGGTGCGGTGCGGGATGTCTTGCTGACAGCAATCAATGGCAATGTGGCGGGGTGCGATCGCTGTTGGCTGGAAGACCTTGATCTGGTGGTGGATGGGTTTGATCGGGCGGCGACGGTGGGGGCGGGGGTAGAACTGGCGAGATCGCTGCAAGCTCGGTATCCGCAAGCCCGGTTAGAAATTCATGGCAAATTTCAGACGGCTGCGTTGCTCTGGCATCACGATCCCACCTTCAAATCGCTCTGGGTGGATATTGCCACGGCGCGAACCGAGTTTTATCCCTATCCAGCCGCGAATCCGGAGGTGGAAGCCAGTTCGATTCAGCAGGATTTGTACCGCCGAGATTTTACGATCAATGCGCTGGCAGTCCGGTTAACGCCACCCCGCGCCGGGGAATTGCTGGACTTTTTCGGGGGTGTCCTGGATTTGCAAGCCCAACAAATTCGCGTCCTGCATGCCAACAGTTTCATTGAAGACCCGACTCGCATCTATCGCGCTGTCCGGTTTGCGGTCCGGTTGGGCTTTGCCATTGACTCGCAAACCGAAGGCTACATCCGCCACGCGATCGCCAGTGGGATTTTTCAACAAGTCCGCGATCGCTCTGATCCCGGTTTTCGCGCCCCCGCCTTACAAACCCGCCTCAAAGCCGAACTCAAGTTGATTCTCCAGGCTCCCTACTGGCTGGCAGCACTGCATTTGCTGGCCGGTTTGGACGCGCTTCAGTGCATTCATCCCACGCTACGGGCTGATGCCTCGTTGTGGCGAGAGTTACGCTGG
>JAIXVO010000578.1 GCA_027482985.1 Cyanobacteriota bacterium | reverse complement strand
CTCCAAGCGATATACCCGCCCGCGATCGCCATCTACCCAGAGCAACTCGCCGGACTGGATCTGTTGTGTCATCTGCGGCACGCCCATCACGGCTGGCACGCCCATTTCCCGCGCCACGATCGCACTGTGACTGGTCAAACTGCCCTGTTCCGATACCAGCGCCGCCGCCTGCGACAGTTGGGGGATCCAATTGAGCGGAATGCTGGGCGTGACCCAAACCGTGTGAGGCGTAATTTCATCCGGTGGCAGGCTGATGTCTGTAATCACGCAAGCGGGCGCGATCGCCTGTCCTCCCGCTGCCGCCAATCCAGTCGCCACCAACGTCGCCCCCGGAAAGAGTTCCAAATTTTTCTTGACGGTGGGCAGCGGGAGAGCCAGCGGGAGGGGAGTCGGCGTCACCAGCTGCGGCAAGGCTTGGGTGATAAGCAATTGGGTCTGTCCGGTTGTATCCGCCTGCAAAACCCATTCCAGCGTCACAGGCAACCCCAAGGTGGTAGTAGCCTGTTGCAACAGGGGCGCAAAAGCTGGCACGATCGCGTCGGTCAAACTGTAGGTCTGTTGTTGGGAGTCAGTCAGCCAAGTGGGTTGGAGGGTGGCATCGGCAATCTGGTAAGCGAGACTGCGCTGCCCTAAGTGTTTGCGGTGCAGGTGACCGGTTGCCGGATCGAGGTGATAGGTATCGGGCATCACTTCTCCCCGCGCCAGCGCCGTCCCCAGACCAACCGTGGCTTCCAGTTCTAAATAATCCCTGCCTGCCTGTAAAGTGCCAGCCGCGATCGCCGATTGGATCGGTTGCACTAAAATCGCCAGCTTAACTTGTTGCCAGGGAATATCGAGGCGTTGCCAGTAGAACAAACTTTTGGCTGTAAACAAGTTCGCCCAGACCTGCTGAATGCCCTGCCCCACTGCGATCGCGTTCCCGGCCACCACCTGACTCTCAAACAAGCTGGAACTCTGCCCGCCCGCCCCTAAACCAAGAGCCGTGGGGGTTGGCGCGGCTTCCACCACTAAAGAGGGGCGCAGAATCAGCGTGGGAGCTGCGAGTTGCGCGATCGCGGTGGTCAATTCGGTGAGGAAGGGATCGGGCAACTGGGCGGCTTTGATGCCTTGTTGCAAGTCCTGGGCGATCGCTTGTAATTGATGCGGATTGTCAATGTTTAAGCGCAAAGCCGCACCAGGCAGATCGGCAAAGAGGGGCACAGTCCAGCTAATCTGCTCCAGCACTGCCTGTAGCACCTGGGACGACACCACAAAACCAGGAATAACTGGGCAACCATGCTGCCCCAAATGACTGAGATAAAACGCCTTGAAGCCAACGTATGTAAGCTGATTGGGGCGGATTTGATCAAGCCAGTAGAGATGAGTCACACAGTGCGATGAACGAGGTGTTCTTATGATTTTAAGGGTCACCTTCCTTCGTGAGTGGATTCATCAGGATTAATGAAGATTCATGTCAATTGCAGGATCAGTCGATCAAGGCGTTGGGGTGCTGAGAGGAGAAGCTTCTGGGGTAAAATCTGGAAGTTTCAGGTCATTGAGGACTCACAGCCATGACGGGGCCATTGCCACTCACTGCTTTACAGCCATTTTCAGTCCTGGGATTACCGATTCATCTGGGGCAGGATTACAGTCAGTGGTTAGTGAATCGAGTGAACCAACGGCAGGGTTGTCATGTGGTCACCTTGAATGCCGAGATGACCATGCAGGCGGAACAGAGCGATCGCCTGGCTCAAATTATTCAAGCAGCAGAGCTGATTATCCCCGATGGAGCCGGGATTGTGCTCTATCTCAAGTTGTATGGCAAGCAAGTGCAGCGGCAACCGGGAATTGAATTGGCGGAGGGACTATTACACGAATTTGGGCGCGGTGATTTGGGCAGTGTGTTTTTCTACGGGGGGCAACCTGGCGTGGCGGAACAGGCGGCGCAAGTCTGGCAACACCGTTATCCCCAGATCTCGTTTGCGGGAACGCAACACGGTTTCCTGCCGCCCGAAGCTCAGGCAGAGTTTGACCACCAGTTGCAAACACTCCAACCTGCCCTGATTCTGGTGGGGTTGGGAGTGCCGCGCCAGGAATTTTGGATTGCCGAACATCGCCATCTCTGTCCCCATGCGGTTTGGGCGGGAGTGGGGGGCAGTTTTGATATCTGGGCAGGCACCAAAGATCGAGCCCCAGAGTTCTTCCGCAACAATCATTTGGAATGGTTGTACCGCCTCTATCAAGAACCCTGGCGCTGGCGACGGATGGTGGCGTTACCGCAGTTTGCCTGGCGATCGCTGCTCTACCGCCTGAAGTTGCGGGGGGGTGTAGTGTAGGCAGGAAAGGGGTGCATTCTGAGGCAGGTGTGTGGGAATGGACGGTAAGTTCTGAGTCGTCGGTGCTATGTCTCAACGTTTGGTCAATGTTTCCCCTGCCGCTCCGGAAAGTCGGGAGTCAGCGGTGCCAGCGGCGGTGCCCCCTGGGGTCAAGCCTGCGATCGTCACCTTAACCGCCGTTTGCAAGACCTATGACAATGGCTCTAAGGCTTTGATGGATGGCAATTTGACGATTCGCCAGGGAGATTTTCTGTTTATTACCGGGCCATCCGGTTCGGGCAAATCCACGTTGCTGAAGCTGTTGTATGGCGAGCAGCCAGTCTCGGCAGGCCAAATTGTGGTGGATGGGGTCGATCTGACGGGACTGCGGGGCGATCGCCTAGCCCACTTACGGCGACGGATCGGGATTGTGTTTCAGGACTACAAACTAATTCCCCGCCGGACGGTGGCGGAAAATGTGGCCTTTGTCCTGTGGGCGCAGGGCTTCAGTCGGTCAGAGATTGAGCGCCGCTTACCCCCCGCCTTAAAGTTGGTGGGCTTGCCCCATAAAGCGAATTGTTTCCCCGAAGAATTGTCGGGGGGAGAGCAGCAACGGGTCAGTTTGGCACGGGCGATCGTCAATACACCACCCCTATTGCTGGCGGATGAGCCGACGGGCAACCTGGATGCGGATAATTCCTGGCAGGTGATCAAAATTTTGCAGAAGCTGAACGCGATCGGCATCACGATCATCGTCACTACTCACGATGAACAGCTGATTCAGCGATCGGGGCAACCCGTGGTGCAACTCTGCAACGGGCGGCTCTATGTGCCCACGACTTACAATCCCATCTCACCCTAGGCATTCACTCGAAGACCGTAGAGAAACTTGATGCAGTCTCCCGACGGTCTTCAAAAGTGCAAATAGGAGTGAGGTTACTTGGGCAACTTGCCGACGATTTGGTCTTTCAGACTTTCAACTTCATGCGACAGTTCTTGCCGACTGGAGGCTTTGAGCAAATAGCGGTAAATGAACCAGGCACTATAGCCGAACCCAATTAGTTCAAAGGTCGGGGCAAGGAGGGGAATATCATCCACCGCATCCAGGAGAGCCAGGGTCAACTTGAAGGTTACCACGCCACCAAATAATAATCCCAGGGTAATCAGCGGGCGCTTGTACTCACCGAAGAAATCCGCAAGATATTCGGGCAAACTGGACAACACGGCTTTGAAGCGTTCTACGACTTGCTTCACCTGCTCATTGGTCTGGCTGGTTTCTTGGGGGGGCAGCAGCAATGGGTCGGTTGTGCCAGCGGGTGGCAAAACAGGTTCCGCAAAATCAGGGGCGCTAACCGTTGGCATTTCAGATTCTTTAACGTCAGGATTCATATGCATAACCTGGGAGTAACAACCGAGATAGTCCTAACTGGCGATCGCCAGCTAGCGAAGTAAAATTATCACAACTGACGAAACAGATTTCATCAAACTTTACTGTACTGATTTTGAACATTGAGTTTGTCTGCAATCAGATAGATCCTTACTTGATTCCGTTCCGTCTGTAAACGGTATGCTCGCGAACACTTTGCAGTTTTGCTACATCACGCTACGGTAAGGGAGTCAGTCAGAACTGCTGAATTGTACTGCCAAGTCTTTTGAAGTGGTGGATTTGAATGATTAGTTTTTTTAACTGAAGCAGAGTGCGATCGCACCTGAGTGCGTCTCACACAGCCGGAAAGCTGATTCTGAAAGGCATCTAAAGGTTAGCTAGCCACGGGAAAATCGCTCGGTTGTAGCATGGCTTCGGGGTCAGTCGCCATCGTATAGATTTCTTCTTGGGCGTAGTAAATCGAGACCTGACTCGCTCCGACCATAACCCAGGCTTCCCAGCCCAGTTCTTCAATATCTAACAGGAGCAAATCCACCAGCCAGGGTTCGGAGCAATGAATCTTGAGTTCGTTGTGGGGATCAAGATGGAGGAAGCAGAAGGAGAGAGAGTCGCTGAAGCAGGCGCGGAACCGCTCTAAGCGTTGTTTGTCGAGCAACAACAGATCGTCGTGGGTGAGTTGCAGCGTCATAAATTTTATCTCCTGAAGAACATATTCAGCATTTAACTAGAAATGCCAGCCTGTCTACACGGTGAAACTTAGGAAGTTCTGTGGCAAAAATGAGTCAATGCGACTGAGGTCTCAGGGATTATGCGGACGTTGAATCGGGGGCACCTTGGTTGAGGATGACGCGGAAGGTCGTCCACCCCTGCGCGCTTTCGACCTCAATCGTGCCGCCTAATTCCACTACTAAGCGTTGCACTAAAGCCAGGCCTAAGCCTGTGCCACCTTGTTTCCAGCGATCGCCATTGGGCACCCGATAGAACTTGTCAAACACGCGATCGAGTTCGGTGGCAGGAATTTCGGCTTGATTACGAACTTTGAAGCAGATGGTCGGACTTTGAGTGGTAGGGGCAAATCCCGGTTCGATTGTTAAGGAAATTTCACCTTCGGGAGAGGTATATTTACAAGCGTTATTCAGCAACTCCGCTAAAACCCGCTCCAGGGTGGGGCGATCGCTGTAGAGGGTGGTCAGCGCGGGGGGGACATTTACGCTTAATCTTTGTTGCCGTTCTTGCACCCGCGAATAGAAGGGGGTAACGAGTTGAGCAATGCTGGCTGGCAGATCGATTTCCACCAGGTTGAGGGAATAGGCGGCAGCTTCCAGGCGTTGCAAATCTAATAGATCGTTAATCAACTCAATTTCGCGCACACATTCCGATTGCAAAATGTCCAAATATTGCTGTTGACGTTGGGGCGTGTTCATATTTTTCAACATATGAATTGCCATTTTCATATTCGACATGGGGGTGCGCAGTTCGTGCGATACCGTGCTTAGAAAGTCATCTTTGAGCTGGTTAAGTTCTTCCAACGCCGTCACCTGAGCCTGCGCCGCATGATAAAGGCGGGCTTGACGGATGGCGATCGCGCATTGGTTTGCCACTTGCCGCACGAGGCGAATTTCGAGTTCATGGAAGTCGGCGGCGGCAGGTTTAAACAGCCACAGATCGCCCATCACGCCCTGATTATCGGCGATCGGACAGACCAACGCCGCATGTTGTTGCCGCTGGGGTCGGATGTGGGAGGTGGTAATGCGGCAGAACTGAAAATACTGCCCCTGCAAAATCTGCTGATATAAGTCAGCATGATCGTGCATCCGAATCAGGGCTCCTTTGAAGACGGGAATATTCGACAGAATATGTTCATAGCGAATCGTGGAAGTTTGCTGTTCCAAGTCATAGATACCGGCATCACACCCATCCACAGAGAGGCCGATCGCCAACTCCTGCACCGCATTTTGCAAAATCTGGTCTTCATCCAAACTATCGCGCACCGAGTCGGTAATGCGCTTCAGCATCGCCTCGTAGTGTAAAGACTGTTCCAGTTGGGTCGTGCGCTCCTGCACCTGCTTTTCCAGGTTGGCGTTGAGCAGTTGCACCTGCCGATACAGATCGGACTGTTGAATCGCGATCGCCACTTGAATCGCCAGTTGCTCCAGCAACCCCACCTCGTAAGCTTCCCACACTCTAGAACCCGAACATTGGTGCGCCACCAGCGTGCCCCACAACTCATTCCCGTGGAGAATCGGGACGGCTAAAAAAGCTTTGACTTGTCGTTGAAACAAAAAGGATTGGAATTCGGTGGAAGTCTGCAAGGCTTGCAAGTCATTGATGACCACATTTTGTCCTCGCCGATATAACTCATACCGCTGGTCAAACGACTCATCCTGCACATGCAACCCTAAAATTGAGGGATAAACCGCTTGCACCGATTCGGCTAACACGACCCGGTAGGTTTTCGATTCACAATGGTAAATCACGACGCGATCGGCATTGAGAAACTGCCGCACTTCCGACACGGTCGTATTCAGGATTTCCTCCAATTCTAAAGACTGGCGAATCCGGTGAGCAATCCCGGCTGAGAGTCGCGCTAAGCCAGCCATCAACCGTTCCCGTTCGGCTTGCTGACGCAGAGCCGCTTCGGCCTGTTTCCGTTCAGTAATATCGCGGGTAAAGCAATGATGCCCGATAAACTGGTCATACCAATCGTAAGCAGCCACCAGCATGATTTCTTGATAGAAGGTGGAGCCATCCTGCCGCATCGCCTGGACTTCGACTTCAGCTTTGCCTTCTGCTAGCATCCGCTGGTGCGCCGCTTCAACCAGCAACCAATCTTCTGGGTAAATGGTTTGGATCCATTCCATGCCAATCATGTCCGCCTGCTCATAGCCCAGGGCTTCGGCGTAAGCACGGTTGAGGGCGATGTAGTGACCTGTGACATTCAGGCGGGCAATCCCTTCCACGGCGTTGCCCAGAGCCGTACTCATTTCCAGGAGTTCTGCCTGCGATTGGCGACGTTCGGCAACATCCACCAGAAAAATGGACAGGCCATCGGCAGAGGGGAAAAGCCGCACTTCAAACCAGGATTTGAGGAAAGGATAAAATTCTTCGAAGGTGATCGGAATCTGGAGGGCGATCGCCCGCCGACTTTCCCGTTCAAAGGTGGTACCGATTAAGTTGGGAAATAAATCCCACAGGTTGGCGTGCAATAACACTTCGGGAGACTGCCCAAAGAGTTGGGTGGCGCGATGGTTGAGATAGGTCAAGCGCCAGGATTGGTTGATCGAGAGAAAGACATCGGCAATACTTTCCAGGATGTTGCTAATTTGGCGATTGGCGGCGCGAAGAGCTTCTTCCACTTGTTTGCGATCGGTAATGTCATGGCAATTGACGACCACTCCCCGGATGTCGGGATCATTGAGCAAACTGGTGGCCACAGCTTCAAATAAGCGCCAGGAACCATTCCGATGGCGCACGCGATATTCAATCGACGGTTGACTGATACCAGGATGCTGGATGGCATTGCGGAGCACCGTCATCACCGCAAAAATGTCGTCCGGATGCACGAGTTCGGAGGTTAAGCGCCCCACCACATCCATCAAACAATAGCCCAGAACGCGTTCAGCTGAGGGGCTAGAGTATTGGAAAATGCCATTTTCATCCAGCACAACAATAATATCGGTGGCATTTTCAATCAGCGAGCGAAAGCCGCGATCGCCCTGCTGTTGTAATGCGGTATCGTCCCCATCCCGATTGCCCAAATCCATGTACCCACCCCAGGTATACAGCATCGCTTGCAAATGCTATTACTCCAAACTGCCCCAAAAACGAGCCAACCAATACACCGTTGCGATTAAAGAATTCTTATAAATCTTTGCAAAAGGCAACTTGTTGGCGGCTTCGCCTCCTGCCAGTAGAAGACTAATTTAGCGCAATCACGCTGGCAAGCTCGCAGCTTTGAGGAGCGGTTGGGATTGCTGCCAATACTGGTAGGCAGCCGCCGCCATCGTGACGACACCCGTGACGATCGCCGTCTCATCCACTTCAAATTGAGGATGGTGCAGCGGGAAGTTGCGGCGATCGCGGAAGCCCACCCCCAGTCGAAACATAGTGCCAGGAGCCGCTTGCAAGTAGATAGAAAAATCTTCCGCACCCAGCGAGGGTTCATCAATGATCTGAATCCCCTCCCGTCCCCAAGCGGCTTCTGCCACCCGTTCAACCAGTTGCGTTAGGGCAATGTCATTCTGCACTGAGGGTACTCCCCGCCGATAACTGATCTCATACTGCGCCCCGTAAGGCTGACAAATACTGGCGACAATTTGCTCAATCCATCGGGGCAGATCGCGGCTGGTTTCAGGATGGAGCGATCGCACAGTGCCCTGTAAATGGACGCGATCGGCAATCACATTGGGGGCGCGTCCGCCCGTAATCTGCCCAATGGTTAAGACCACGGGACGTAAGGGATTGTGCGTCCGGCTAATCGCCTGCTGCAACGTGGTGATCACCTGCGACGCAATCCAGATCGCATCCACCGCTTCATGCGGGCGAGCACCATGCCCCGACTCACCCATAATCGTAATTTCCAGATCATCCGCTGCCGCCGTTAACGCCCCATAGCGAATGCCAATCACCCCTGCCGGAATCGAGGGAAACACATGCACCGACAAAATCCCCGACACGCCATCCATCACCCCATCCTGCACCATCCAGCCCGCCCCCTGAGCAATTTCTTCAGCGGGTTGAAACAGAAAGCGGACACGACCGGGTAACGCTTCCCCCAACTGCGAGAGCACCATCGCCGTACCCAACCCCACCGTCGTATGAACATCATGCCCACACGCATGCATTTTGCCCGTCTGCCGGGAAGCAAACTCCAGCGCCGTGCGTTCCTGAATCGGTAAGGCATCCATGTCCGTCCGAATCGCCAGCAAGCGAGGATCTTTCGCCTGGCCTGCGAGTTCGCCGACGACACCGACTTTGCCCACCCCTTCCCGAATCGAGAGACCACAGGACGACAGCACACCCGCCACATAAGCTGCGGTTTGATATTCCTGCCCACTCAGTTCCGGGTGGCTGTGCAAATGACGACGAATTTCAATCAAGCGAGGCGCAAGACTGGCAGCAATATCTTTAATTCGGCTCAACATGGGCAATGAGGATGGGATTTAACCTCATCATAAGATTGTTAAGCTTCAGTTACCATCTGTCCGCGATAGCCCGTCACAATCCGACTGCCATCCTGCAAAATATGGATTTCGAGCTGATCACTGGCCCAATTGAGCTGATTCGCAAAGGTCGGATTCAGCACATGCACCCGCTGATTGCTGGAGGAGACGAGGGAATTGGGCGCATGAATCGAGAGGGAGTCGATGTAAGGGCCATCCACCAGAATGTCGAGCTGGTCTAACAACGCTTGGGCTCCAGCTGGCGCATAGTCGCTTTGCAACTGTTCCAACGTGAAGCCACTGAAGGACATCACACTCAAGCCAGCGGCTTTAACCCGTTGCGCTAGGAGCGCCAGGGCGGGAGCTTGCCAGAACGGTTCGCCGCCAGAGAAGGTTACGCCTTCGTTATTGGGATTATTCAGAATGCGTTCCAGTAAGGCATCGATCGCCACCAGTTCGTTAATCTCAAATGACCAGGAATCAGGGTTGAAACACTGCGGGCATTCCCGCATACAGCCTTGCACCCAAATCACGGCGCGGCAACCGGGGCCGTTGACCTCGGACTCATCCACATAGCCCATGATGTTGAGGTAGCCAGCGGGAATTTCGAGCAAGGAGAGATAGGGTTGTGTGTGGTTTTTCATGAGAGTCCTCCAAGTGCCGATCGCACCGGAATATGAGTGGTCTGCTGCATGCGATCGCCAAATGCAGCCAGAGCCTCAGCACTGATGGTTTTGAGGCTGCGGGTGGGATAAGGGCGATCGCTCGTGGCGGCGTTGCCCCGTGCATCCAGTTGATGCGTCAGGGGACGAGGGCGGGTGGGGGTATTGAGTTGAATTTCATCGGGTTG
>JAIXVO010000612.1 GCA_027482985.1 Cyanobacteriota bacterium | reverse complement strand
GATCGTTCCGCTGATCGTATTCCTTGGTCTTCATAGCTGTTTTGTGTCCTTGTAAATTTCTGTAATGGATTCAGTTGAATGAGTTCCAGGGTTGCTCATGAACGGGATGAAACACTACCCACGCCCAAATCAGCCAGGGTATTCAGTTGAAAGACCAGTTCACTCAGGGTTTGCTTCACCCGTGGATAGGACAAAATCTGGCTCAACATGCGCGGGTTGGGTTTGGTCTGGATGTAGTGCAACACAAAACCAATCACCCAAAACAGGGTATCGGCTTGGTCGGTGACAAAATCTAACCCAAACTGACCTGAAGATGACAGGATGGATGGAGCTTCGGTGGTGGCAAAGCGATCGACCCACTCATCAAAATCATTCACTGTCATATCGGGCAAGCTGTAGTTGAAGGTGATCACCTTCGTAGCGGAGTCGTTTGCAGTAACAGATCCAACGGTGAGTGTCACAGGTTCGGGTGGAGTACCCAAGGTTGTAAATAAGGCAGCATCCGATCGCCGTTCGCTGGCACTGAATCCGATCGAATCCATTGCGGACATAAAGCTGGCGTTACTGTCGTTAATCACCGGCAGCATGATGTTGGCACGGGATAAGCGATCGCTGTATCGACCAGTCACCTGGATCTCAATATCGCTGTCGGCCGCATAGCTTTCCCAAATCGTCTTTAAGGTGCCAACGTAACCCACCAACAGTTCAAATCCAGCGACCTGAGCTTCGTCCTCAGCGGTGATCGGTAGGGTAGCTATGCCATTTCGACGGGAAGACGTTGTGGTAATTAAGCGTGCCTGCTCTCCCAGTTTTTCTAAATAGCCCGTCTGTTTCAGCCCGTCTGTTCCTGTGAGGCTACCCAAGAGTGTTTTGAAGTAAATTTCGACCCGTTCTTTGCGAGGTTGATCGATGCGCCCAAATTCCTCAACCAGGGCAGTGATTTGCGATCGCACCAGCGCACTTAAGGCTGCAACGGCATCGATGTCTGCGGTGGGTTCAAATGGCTGCAATCCTTCTAATATGCGTAATGCATCTGCTGCAATAATGCTTGCCTGCCGATACAGATTCGCTTGTGAAACTGAAAGCTGACCGTTAAAGCCAGTACCATTGCCAGCCAGGGACACTACGCTACGAGTGGGTGTTGTTGCCACCGCTCCGGTTGCAGAGACAGGAAAGGCGCTGTTCAAGGCACTGATAAAGCCATCCGTGCCGCGTCCAGGTGTGCGACCCAACACTTGAGTAATGGCGCGTTCAACTTGTTGGGTTAAGGCGCTGGCGGTGCCTGTAGCACTGGAGCGAAACGATCCATTATCATAAACAGTCGGTTCGTTGCCCGACGATTGCTCCAACGTTTTGTTAATTTGAGCCAGCAGCTGATCCGTCGAGGTTCCAGTCTGGGCTTGAGGCTGGAATACAATTTGCAGAAATGCTTGCCGTAATTGCTGAAGTTGTTCGGGTGAAAAGGTTTGATTGGGATCTGTCTTTCCTGGGAAAGCCATTGTTACTACCTCGATAAAGCTGAATGGATGGGAAGAAGAGGGTGATATCAAATTCGGTTGGTTCGTGATTGCACCATCCCTGGAAGCACACAGCGATGGAACGATACTGCGAATTAGCGATTGCCTAAGATGCGGTAGAAGTTGTCGGTAATGGTTTGCGGTTTTGCCAAACGACAGTCCAGTGCAAAGCGAGCGGCGCTAATCATCAATCGCACCGGAATGGTGCCAGGGTCTTCGCCTTTTGCCAGTCGTCGCCCGGCCTGTTGAATTAAATCCAACTGCGCGGGACCGAAATCCACGACCTGTGCCATCGACTTATTGCCAAACTGCGGATAGGGCTGGAAAACCATCGTATCCACCGCCAGTTCTGCCGCTGGGTAAAAGGTTTTCATGAATGGGGGTGGAATGTCGGTTGCCGAAACGCGAGGATACAGGCGTTGCCAAACCCGCGTTAAATCGGTTGCCATTTGCTGGAATCCCAACCGCTTGAGCAGAATCAGGTTAATCAGCACTCGCAGGTAAGGCGTGGGATGGGCAGACATGGGGCTAAAGGCGAGGGTGCTGGCGGGCGATCGCCCCACCACATCCATCAGGGATTCCACCGCCGCAGGTCCACCTAGAACTAGCGCAAACATATCTGCCATCATTTCTTTGTGCCACTGGGCCCAAACTTTGGCGATGTCCGGTGGAATTTTGCCCTCGGTGGTCAGCCGTTGGTAAATTTGGGCAGGCATCACTTCCCATAATCCAAGATCCGCCTGGAGGTTATGAGACACCTCATGCAGCACACTGGACAGCGCCCACACGTTATCCAGCCGATGTTGAGGGATGACAATCAGGGGAAACAGGTTGGGATTATGTCGCAGCTTTTGCATGGGTACATTGCGGCGAATCGTGTAAGGGCTGAATCCACTATCTGCATAGCTGAATGGGAGTAAGCTGGGCGTTGGTTTTGCCGTGCCTAAGCCGACATACACCTTTTCATAACACCCGATCGCAATCCGGTCGATCGCCCGCAACCGCTCCCCAAACCCCGACAACCGTTGCACAAACATATCAAAGTAGAAGTCCCAAATGCCTTCCAGATACAGCACTTGATCGCTCACTTTTTGTTTGCGCTCCAGCAACAGGTGCAGGCGATCGCTGGTAGGTTCTCGCTGGGCGGCTTGGGCTGCTGCATCGACCCAACGCGATTTCTCAATCAACTGAAGCCGAAACTTGTCGATGAAACGATTGACTGCATCAATGTGTCCTGCGCTGGGAGCCGCTGCCCCCGTGCCAAATTCCTCTTTGGTAAAGGGGCGTAATGCCTTCGCCTGACGGCAGAGATTGATGGACTGGATATTGAGCCAGTTATTCAGCAATCGTTGTTCATTAGGGGTTGCTGCCCCTTGCAAGTTGGTTGAGCCTGCAACCGATTTGGCAACAGCGGGTGGAGCCGTTCCATTGGTTGCTGCTGGCAGTTGAGTGGGTAGAGTTGAAGGTGCCATACCGCAGTTTTGCCTTATACGACCTGGTTTGAAGTTCTCTGATTACCGCATTGAGGCAGCACACTTTGGACAGGGAGCCGCAGCACTGGCAGTACGACGGGGATGGGGAGGCGCAGTCCGTTGACGCAACACCGCATTTCGCACGATCGCTTTTTGAACCGTTTGTGGATTGCTCAGCACCTTATTGGTGGCGGCTGCCATCGCTTTAACGGCGGTTGCACTATTAATTGGTTGTCCCGACCGGGCGGCTGCCTTTAAGGTGGCAACGGTTTGGCGCTGAATCGTAGGAACGGTGCGTAATAATTGCTTGCCCGCAGGACCCTGTTGGCGCAACATTTT
>JAIXVO010000082.1 GCA_027482985.1 Cyanobacteriota bacterium | reverse complement strand
CGCGGCTTAAAGTTGGAGCCCGATGCCGTAATTTTGCTGTTTTTTCAATGTCTAATCAAAGCCCACGCTGGCCTTTCCAGTGAGGCACTTGAAACAGGGCAAAGAATTCTTAGGCTTAGTCCACTCCTACCGGGTCTTATCTCCACCTATGCCTACGTCTGTGCCTGTGCTGGTCTCTGGCAAGAAGCCTTGAAGTATATAGAACAGGCCAGGAACCAGAATCCTTTCCCTGGCAAAAGCTTAATGGCTCCAACCTTCATTGTTTTAGGCGATCACAACAGCGCGATCGCCTGGCTGGAACAAGCACTAGTCGAATCGGATATATGGCTTTCCCTGGTGAGTATAGATCCCCGATTGGATGCCATTCGCTCCCATCCCCGCGTACAACAGATTGTGCAACAGATTGGAGCAATCTAACGCATCCGCTCAAAAAGCACTGGTAGAAAATGATTGAGCAGCATAACAACCCCAATGCACACCGACCGCCGAGAAGTTATCTATTGAGTATTCGAGGTTGTCTGCGGCGGGTGATAGCGAGTTGCACCATTGTTAGGGTTTTCTGGCTATCAGCCATTGATTCGCGCTTACATTGGGCAGGGACTAAGCGCCGACTTGGAGCGATTTGAAGGTGAGACGGTGAGTGCTTTGATTGCTAGTTTGAAGCGGCGGGGTGTGAGCGATGCTGTGATTGATGAAGCGTTGAGCTAGCTTGTGCAAGCGACCGCCAGCTGAGAGCCCAGTAATCGAACCTTCATGAAGCCGACGGTAGAATTTACTGCGCCTTCAGGGCTCTTATCCATCGCTGCGATGCGACACTCCAACGAAAAACCGAGGGCTGCGACTTCGCTCAGCACTCGGCCATGGTCAGATCAGAGTCTCAAACTCCCTACAGCTTCCGCACAGTGGCCTTGCCGTCTTTGACTTCGCCCACCAGCACTTCCGTGGCGACGCCCACAAATAGGCCGTTATCCAGCACGCCGGGAATATTGTTGATGGTCTTTTCGAGCCCCGCCGGGTCGTCGATCGCATCGAACTTCACATCCAAAATCATCAAACCCTGGTCGGTGATCACCGGGCCATCTTTTTTGATGCCCATGCGCAGTTCGGGCTTGCCCCCCAGGGCTTCTAGGGCCTTGGTCACGGGGGTCACCGCCAGGGGCAGCACTTCCACCGGCAGGGCAAAGGTAGTGCCCAGCTTATCCACCAGCTTCGAACTGTCCACCACCACGATGAATTCTTTAGCGAGGGAATCGACAATCTTTTCGCGGGTGTGGGCGGCCCCGCCCCCCTTCACCAGGTTCATCTGGGGGTCTACCTCGTCGGCCCCGTCGATGGCCAGGGCAATCTCGTCGCCTTCGTCCAGCGTCGTCAGGGGAATGCCGTGCAGCTTGGCCAGCACCGACGCCTGAAAAGAGGTGGGTACCCCCTTAATGTTGCTAATTTCTCCAGCCGCCAGCCGCTCACCAATGAACTGAATGGCAAAGGCGGTGGTTGATCCAGTCCCTAAGCCGACGACGGTATTAGACTGCACTCGCGCCGCCGCTTGGCGACCTACTTCCTGCTTCATCAGCTTGACAGGATCGATCTCGGTCATGGCTCTAAGTCCTCTGCAACGTGTTGCGTTTAACGTACTGCGTTTTCGGTTTCTAGCATGACCTAAAGCGGGGCGACTGCATAGGGTCGGGAGGGAGGAGGGGGGAAGCGGGGAAGCGGGGAAGTGAATGAGGGTGAAGTTTAAGGCTAGGGTAGGGTGGACACTGCCCACCGGTACTCCAGTAGCGATTTCCTGCTTTATGGCATTCTCGTTATCTCCTCCCTCGACGTTGCTCAGTAGCCTACCCACCTCGCTCAGCCAAGCGGGGCACCAGCGCTTCTGGTACTGGCGGGGTTGGCGCATTCGCTACTGGTTTCACCCAGGGCCGGGGGAGGCCACCTTGCCCCCCGTGCTGTTCATCCATGGGTTTGGGGCCAACCTCAACCAGTGGCGGCACAACCTGCCCGCCCTCAGTCAGGTGGCGCCGATCTACGCCATCGACCTCCTGGGCTTTGGGGATGCGGAAAAGGCGGCGACCCTCTTCGGAGCCGAGCTATGGGCGGCCCAGGTGGCGGATTTTATCGAGGCTGTGATAGGTCAGCCCGTGGCCCTGGTGGGGCACTCCCTGGGGGCCTTGGTGGCGCTAACGGTCACCCACCACCACGCTAACTGGGTGAAGCAGCTGGCGTTGATTACCCTGCCCCTGGGAGCCGATCGCGAAGATCTGGTGGCGGGCTGGGTGGCGGCCCTGGCCCTGCGGGTCGAGAGCCTGGTAGCCAATCCATTGCTGATGCGATCGCTCTTTACCCTGGTACGCCGCCCGAGCTTTCTCCGTCGGGCGCTGGCCGGCATCTACACCGTGCCCGAGCGGGTGGACGATGAACTGGTAACGCTGTTTGCGCTGCCGCCCCGCGATCGCGGGGCAGCCAGAACCCTGTGCTACTTGGTGCGATCGCGCACCGACCCCAGCTTTAGCCCATCGATTAAAGATCTGGTGGCGACGCTAACCGTACCCACCCTACTGCTGTGGGGCGATCAAGACCGAGTCGTACCCGTAGCCCAGGCCGCCGGTCTGGCCACCCTCAGCCCCCTCCTGACCACCCAGATTTTGCCAGGGGTGGGCCACTGCCTCTACGACGAAACCTTCGACGACTTCAACCAACGGATCCTAACCTGGCTCAAGAACGGCTAAGGACAATTCTGGCAAAGAAAATACCCAAGAATTTTGATTCCTCCTAAGGGCGCAGGGCCCTGCGTCCCTACCGGGGGATATCTTCTTTCCTGAAAATTTCCTCAGGCGACTTCTGGAAGATAGTGTCCCAAATGGTGGGCAGTGCCCACTCT
>JAIXVO010000188.1 GCA_027482985.1 Cyanobacteriota bacterium | reverse complement strand
TTTAACGATGGCGATCGCTTACGGATCTGTCTTCAAGCCCTTGAGCGACAAACCTATCCCCATGGGTGTTACGAAGTTCTTGTCGTTGACAACGGCTCCAGCGAAGATATTCAGGGTATAGTTGCCCAGTTTTCCCATGCTCGTTTTGCCCACGAGCGGCAGCCGGGTTCCTATGCTGCCCGTAACCAAGGCATTGCCGTTGCCCAAGGTGCGGTGTTGGCTTTTACTGATTCAGACTGTACTCCTGCTTCAGACTGGTTAGAAAAAGGTGTAGCCAAGCTGCTAAGCCTGCCTAATGGAGGCCTGGTCGCTGGGCGAGTTGAACTTTATTTCAAAAATCCTAACTCTCCTACCTCGGTAGAGCTTTTTGACAGTGTGACATTTTTGCAGCAGGAGAGATACATCGAGAAGGATAACTTTGGAGCTACGGCTAACCTCTTTACCTTTAAAGCTGTGGTTGAAGCTGTTGGCCCCTTTAACACCGGCATGAAATCTGGGGGCGATGCCGAATGGGGTAACCGAGTATTTGATCAGGGCTACACCGTCGCCTATGCCGAAGAGAGCTGGGTTGCTCACCCGGCTCGAGAATCCTGGAGTGAGCTATATAAAAAGGTGGTTCGCATTACAGGTGGTGGACATGACCTTCATAGTCAGCAGCACGGCAGCCTGAGTACTTGGGTAAAGCTTTTTAAGGATCTTAAACCACCTACTCGAACAGCACTACAGCAGATTAGCGGTAGCGATCGCCTGGTTAAAATCCATCAAAAAATTAAGGTTTTCGGCCTGATCTACGCTGTTTACTATGTAAAAATTTGGGCTAGATTTCGCTTGCAGCTGGGATACGATTCTCAGCGACAGTAAGCACACGGTGTTGAAGCTGGCGCGTTACTCTGAATCACAGTTGGTAGTAAAAGTTGAGCAATAGCTGCAATGAAACTCTTCAAAATCGCGATTCCTTTTTGGCAGCACTGGCTCCAGCTCTACGCCGAGCACCCAGAGCTAAATGCCCAGACCTGGACTGAGCAACAGGCCACAATTAACCACAACTGGTTTGGCTTTCCTCATGCCTGGAAAGACGCCCTCGAACCCCTGGGCTACGAGGTCTTTGAAGTGCTGGCTAACGTCGATTTGGTGCAAAAGACCTGGGCCGCCGAGCGGGGCTTTGCCTACGACGAAACTGCTTGGAAGTACGACATTCTCAAGGGGCAAATTTTAGACTTTCAGCCCGACGTGTTGTTTGTGGCTGACATGTTTCAGTTTTCCCCAGAGTGGATACAGGCTGTACGCGAAAGCTGCCCCTCCATTCGCCTGGTGATGGGCTGGTGTGGTGGCCCCTGGCCTAATGACACCCTATTTAACGCCTACGACTTTACGCTGTCCTGTGTACCCGAGATTGTCGATATCCTCAGCGGACAGGGGCATCGCACCTTTCACCTCAACCACTCCTTTGATCCGCGCATTCTCGATCGCCTAAATATCATCCAGCCCCCCACCATTGACTTTTCGTTTATCGGCAACATCAACCGCAACAACCAGTTTCATGTAGCTCGCGATGCGACCCTAGAGCAACTGGTGTCTGAGGTCAAGGTAGAGATTTTTAGCCTGGCCTTTTATACCAACGATAGCTTGAGAACCAATGTTCGACGGTTGGCTAAAGCTCAGGTTTTTGGTCTCGCTCAGCAGCTTAAGGGCGTGGGGCTACCGGGCTCCTGGCTTGATCGCCTGCCGGTATTGAGCAGTGCGGCTAGCCTCAGCACCCCACCACGCCGTGCCGTCAATCCTAGGCTAAAGCCCTTTATGCAACCGCCCCGGTTTGGCATACCTATGTTTCAGGCCCTGCGAGACTCTAAGGCCACGTTTAATAGCCATATTGATCTTTCTGCCAATTCGGCTTCAAACATGCGCCTATTTGAGGCTACTGGCGTGGGTACCTGTCTCGTGACTGATCACAAGGCTAACCTTCACGAACTCTTTGAGCCCGATCGCGAGGTGCTGACCTATAGTTCTCCGGATGAATGCCTGGAAAAGGTGAAGTGGGTATTAGCTAACCCACAGAAGCGAGATGAAATCGCCCAGGCGGGCCAGGCGCGCACCCTCAAAGAGCACGCCCTCCCTTTGCGGGCTATACAGCTTGATGAGATTTTGCAGCACGAGCTGCAGCGGTTAACGGCCCTGGTGTAGGTGGACTCCCTAGCGACTAAAAGCGTTTTGCAGGTGGGAATGCCCATGAAAATTGCCCTGATTAGTTTTGAATATCCACCCGATACGGCCTACGGGGGTATTGCTACCTATGCCCACCAGGCTGCAACTATGTTGGCCGATCGGGGGCACCAGGTGGAAGTCTTTGCGGGCAGCCGCCATTGTGCTGGTACTGAGGTAGAGGGTACTGTTGTGGTGCACCGCATTCGGGTCAGCCAAAAGATCGAGTTTATTCGGTCAGTGGTGCCGATTTTTTTGGAGCGGCATCGGGCTATTCAGTTTGAGGTGCTAGAAGGGCCAGAGTACGGGGCTGATGCCGCTGCGATCGCCCAGGCCGTGCCTGACCTACCGCTGGTGGTCAAGCTCCATACCCCCCGCGAGTTGGTTGCTGCCTACGAAGGCCAGCCCAGCCTGCCCGGCCAGATCCGCACTCGGCTAGGGGCTCTGCGCCGGGGCATTCACCCCCTGCGAGATTTAGAGCGTACCCACACCATCGAAGCCGATGAAGTCGCGGCTCCTTCCTGGGCCCTGGGCAAAGACCTGATGCAGCGCTGGGGCCTTGACCCCGAGCGGGTGCACCAATATCCTCTGCCCTTTACTCCCAACCCGAAACTGCTGGAGATTCCCCTTCACACATCAACCCAGCGCGTTACCTTTATTGGCCGCTTAGATATCAAAAAAGGTGTAGTTGATCTGGCTGAGGCTATTCCCTTGGTGTTAGCGCAGTATCCTACGGTTCAGTTTCGCTTGATTGGCCGAAACGGCCAATCACCGCTGCCTAATCTAGATATGCAGCAGTTTTTAACCCAGCAGCTAGCCCCCCATCTGGACGCCGTAGAGTTTACTGGGCAGGTGAAGGCAGCCCAAATTCCGGCCTATCTGGCCGATACCGATATTTGCGTATTCCCCAGTCGCTGGGAGAGTTTTGGTCTGGTGTGCCTGGAGGCGATGACCGCCGGACGGGGAGTGATTGGCAGCCGAGCGGGGGGCATGGCTGAGATTATCACCAGCGATGACCTGGGACGACTGGTACCGCCCCAGCGGCCTGATGCGATCGCGGCTGCCATTTTAGAGCTGCTTCAAGACCCGTACCTGCGGCAACGACTTGGCCAGCAGGCTCGACAAAAGGTTATTGCAGATTATAGTGCCGAGCATATTGGTCAGCTCCAGGAGGCCAGCTACCAGCGGGCGATCGCCCACCGCCAAGCCGCAGGCCACCGACGCCGACGCCGTTTGCTTTGACCCCGAGAAACCGCTAGTCCAAATTCCCAGAGAACTTGCTATGTCAGATTCCACCCCAGCTCCCCAGCCCCTTGTTAGCGTAGTTATACCCACCTACAATCGCAGCGACTATCTGCGCGATGCGATCGCCAGTGCCCTCAGTCAAACCTATACCAACATCGAGGTGATCGTCACCGATGACTGTAGCCCCAATAGTCCAAAGGATCTGGTTAAAGCCTTCCACGATCCTCGCCTACGGTTTCTGCAAAACGAAAGAAATCTGGGTATTACTCTCAACATCACCAATGGATTTGAAGCCGCCACTGGTAAATACGTCGCTAGCCTCAACGATGATGATGTTTGGACTCCTGAATTCTTAGCAAAGCTTGTTCCCAAATTAGAAGCAAACCCCGCCCTATCGGTTGCATTTTGCGACCACTACATCATTGATGCCATAGGTACCGTTGACAAAATTGCGACTGAAGAAAACAGTCAACGCTGGCAGCGAAACCAGCTTCTAGAGGGAGTCTATCAGCCCTTTTGGCAGCTAGCTTTAGTTGATCAAGCGGTATCTTGTGCGGCTGCCGCCGTGATACGAAAAGAGTCTATAGACTGGAACGAATTGCGCACCGCAGGCGAGAAAGGTATGGGTCGCCATTGGGATTATTTCTTGGGGTATTTAGCCTGTCGAGATGGTCATGGTGCTTGCTTCTGTCCAGAGAAACTCACTCAATATCGTGTCCATAGCCAGAACATTACCGTAGTTACCAACCGCAAAAATAATACAACCAAGATCAATTCTGGTTTTTCGCGGGTCTATTGCTATGAGCGCTACTTGGCGGATACTCGGCTACAGAAACTATGGCCTTATTTTAGAGAGCAGCTAGCCGTCGGCCAGACGACGATGGGCATTGGCCTATTGCGAGATGGCAAAGCTAGCCAAGCGAGATCCTATTTTTGGCAAGCTCTCAAGCAACATTTTAATGTAAGGGCAGCGGCGGCTCTTGCCCTTAGCTTTATGCCTGTAGCAGTCATTAATCGAGTTTAGGCCTGATAATCAAGTAATCAGGTATGTATATACTATGCCAAAAATTCTATATTTGATTGCGTCCCACACCAATCCGCCCCAGGTTGCTCGGCTAGTTAATCAGCTGCTGCAATCTACCCAAGATGCCCATGTTCTTATCCATCATGATGCTTCAAAGCCAGCCTTAGATCCTGGTCTATTTAGCTTTACGAATCAGGTCTCTTTATTCCCTACTCCAATTGGGGTGAAATGGGGTGAGTTTTCTGTGGTTGATATGGAGCTGAAATGCATCCATTGGCTGCTAGAAAACTCAATTCAATTTGACTGGTTTGTGCTGCTTTCTGGACAAGACTACCCTCTCCAGCCATTATCTCAGCTAGAATACCATTTAGAATCAACTCAGCACGATGGGTTCATCGAATATTTTTCTGCCGATGCTCCCCCTGAAACTCAATGGAATTGGGATCGACATCTTAGCCTTGAGCGGTACTGGTTTCGCTACTATACAGTACCTGCTCAACTCAAGTGGCTGTTTCGTAAGCTCTATCGTCCCGTTAATTGGAACCCTTGGCTGCGGCTCAAAGGCGGTCGCTTTGGGGCAAAAATTGCTTTTCGGCGGCTCCACACTCCCTTTAATCCTGGCTTTCGGTGCTACGCCGGTTCCCAGTGGCATACTTTGAACCGTCTCTGCGTCGAATATATCCACAACTTTGTACAAACCCATCCAGATATTGTCGAGTACTATCGCCATACCATGGTGCCCGATGAATCTTTTTTTCAGACTATCCTGGTCAATAATCCCAACCTCAAACTTTGCAGTGATCACCTGCGCTATATTGACTGGCGACCTCCCTATCCCGCCATTATGCAAAGCGAAGACTTTGATGCTTTGATGGGCTCCGGTAAATACTTCGCTCGCAAATTTGATGCCACCATCGATGCCACCATTCTCGATAGGGTAGATGCTCATCTACTGGCTCCAAAACTATGATAGAAAAGAAAGATTATTTTTGTCTCTAATCATAGGCTATCTTCTTTTTAAAAATCGAAAAGAATCGACCTTATCTATGGCAAAAATGAGCCAGGGTGACCCACACATCCGGCTGCTTACGGTGGCTATAGGACTAATGATGCCAGGGAATGTTCTTTTCAAATATCCGCTTAGAGGGTGTTTGAAAAATCAGAGAGAGTCTGCCTTTATACTACGAAATCGGGCCAAGGTGGCTCATGCCTCAGGATATTTTCGGTAGCCCGAGGGCTAATCGCACCAGGGAATGCCCTTTTCAAACATCCTCTTAGATATTAGGCAACCTGTCGCGATAAATTACGTCATATAAGCTAGCCAACTTTTGACCAATTTAGTTGTCAGAATTCTTATTCCTGTCGCTGTTAAGAGTAGATATATTACGTTGTAGATATATTTTGGCAGCAAACGGCTGTCAAGAAAGAAGCCTAGGTAAACGCAATCCTGGCTTCTGAAAGCCCTGTTGTGCTGTAGGTGAGGTGCTGATTAATTTAGAATATTCAATATGAGATTTTTTGTTTTTTCTGATGATATTTTGACGAAGCTGGGATGCTCCTCTGTAAAGACTTAATGAAGCTTGCCTAACCCAGGAGATTTCTCTCTGATTTTCGTCATGAGCCTTGAAATATTAGCCAGAGGAAAGTCTGAGGCCCCCAACCATGATTAAAACAACCGTCCTCGTGCCCACCTATCGTCGCCCGCAAGACTTGCAGCGCTGCTTAGCAGCACTTCAGCAGCAGCAGCGCCTGCCCGATGAGGTGCTGATCGTGCTGCGTGCCAGCGACCAGGATACCTGGGATTTACTTAACCACCATGATTTTGCCCCCTTACCCCTCCGCACCCAGACGGTGGAGCATCCAGGCCAGGTAGCTGCCCTGAATGCTGGCCTCATGGCTGCCACAGGAGACATTATCGCTATCACCGACGACGATGCGGCTCCCCATCCTGACTGGCTCCAGCGTATAGAGGCGCATTTCCTAGCCGATGCTCAGTTGGGGGGCGTAGGGGGCAGAGACTGGATGTACCTCAGCGATCGCCTGCAAGATGCTCAGCTGCATCCCGGAGCTTCTGACGTGGTAGGCCAGATCAAATGGTTTGGCAAAGTGGTTGGCAATCATCACATTGGCCATGGCCAAGCTCGGGAAGTCGATGTGCTGAAAGGGGCCAACATGAGCTACCGCCGTCAGGCCATTGGCGACCTGCGGTTTGATACCCAACTGCAGGGCAAAGGTGCCCAGGTGCATAACGACCTGGCCTTTAGCCTGGCAATTAAACACCGAGGTTGGAAGCTGATCTACGACCCGGCGGTAGCGGTTGATCACTTTCTGGCCGCTCGGTTCGATCGCGATCAACGTACTCAGTTTGAGGCTACCGCCTGCACCCAGGCCAGCTACAACGAAACTCTGGTACTGCTGCGCTATTTTCCCTGGCTAAGGCGACCGGTATATGTTGCCTGGGCATTTCTAATTGGTACTCGCAAAGCCCCAGGTATTGTTCAGGTGCTGCGGCTGCTGCCGGTGGAGCGGGAAGTCGCCTTTAAGCGATGGTGGGCCACTCTACAGGGCAGAGTAGGCGGTATTGGAGCCTGGCTAAAAGCCTAGCTTTAAATCTCGGCTTCATGGAAGCTAAGAAATATCAAACTAGGATCAAATTAACTTTATAGATCTTCAATAATATTTATTATGACATTGACTCAAGAAAATAAAAATCGTTTTTTCCTTTGTCTGAGTCAAAATCAAGAGCCTATTGATGTAAGTGATTTAGGTTTTAGCAGTGAACACATTAAAAATAAGCCTGACTTAATTTATTTTGGTCGAGTCTTGGATCACATAAAAACGCATATTAAAACTTCTGGCCTGATATTCTATATTACCTGGGACGTTAAAAAATTACCCTCCTATGGCAACCATGTAGTGCCAATTCTGCTAGGTGATGAGTGGTGCCGTATACCTGATTACTTCTCCAAAGTTAGAGCTACCTTCAAAGCCTACGGCACTAAGCCAGAGTTCGGCTTCTTTGTCTTTCATGGATCACCTCAAATTATTCTTCTTAATTTGCTTCAATTGATCCGAATTACTGTCTTAAGACTGCCGGGAATATTGAAAAATTTTGTTTACTCAATAGGGAGACCTCTGCCTCCTATATTCGATATTCCACTGGGTTATTTTCAGCAATTAGATCTACCTGTAAAGGCCATTAATGAACGAGATATTGATATTTTTTTTGCTGGCAGTATAGCCCACAAAAAAGAATCTCTATTGTCCCTGAGTCGTTGGCTCGGTGGTCCTAAAACGATATCTCGCAGAATCATGATCGAAAAAGTCAAGGAAATTCAACAGAGACACCCTGAATTAAATATTAAATTATTGGAGACTAGTAGCTTTAGTCACTCTGTTGAGGCAGGCAGCAAACTTTATTCTGAGAATATGATGAATTCTAAAATAGCGCTTATTCCCAGGGGAGCTTCGCTGGAAACCTTGCGATTCTTTGAGTCTGTTCGATATGGATGTATTCCAATTGCAGAACACCTGCCATCTAGATGGTTTTATAATAATTCGCCAACCCCTAGGGTCTCAAACTGGAACCAGCTTGAGCGTATAGTTACTTCAATTCTTTCCAACCAAGACTGCTTAATGACTGCCCATCAAGATTCTCTATCATGGTGGCGGGATAACTGTTCTGAAAATACTGTTGGTCAGTATATTGTTGACAGAATTGATGGCCGTTCTGAGTCTTGCGTGTTAGGCGAGGATTAAATAGCTCAATATTTGTCCTATATCTTTTATATAATTGGCTAAAACGATGTCAGATTTACTTCGCCAAACCATATCAGTAGTTATCATTACCCAGGACGAAGAAGAACGCACTGCGAAGGCGATTAAGTCTTGCTTGCCTTTTGCCGATGAGATCGTTGTTGTTGATGGGGGCAGTAAAGATGAGACTGTACAAAAGGCCCAGGCGCTAGGTTGCCAGGTTTATATTAACCCCTGGCCTGGCTATGCTAAACAGCGAAACTTTGGAGCCAATAAAGCCAGTTCAGACTGGATCTTTATGCTCGACTCTGACGAAGAAGTTGATCCAGATCTCGCCAGGGCCCTCAACAATTGGAAACAACAACCTGCCGATGACGTCTATGCCTACAGGTTTAAACGAGTTGGAAATTTCTTTGATGCTTGGCTGGAGACTACCTCTGATGAGCTGATTCGGCTTTACCAGAAGCAGTATGTGTCTATTCCTGAGGTAGTTGTGCATGAAGGGCCTGATCCTGGCGATTTGCCGGTGGGCCAGATTGCTGGCACTATCTGGCACTATGGCTTTCGCAGCCTTCACGATCATGTGCTGCGGTTTAATAAGTATACCGATCTGGATGCCCTTGCCTTATTACAACAGGGTAAAACCTATAGCTCAGTGAGGCTGATCATAAGGCCGCTGGCCAGATTTTTTCAAAAATACCTCATCCAGCGCATGTATTGCAAAGGTATGGCTGGTCTAAGCGTTGCCCTGCTCTGGAGCTACTACGAGATTCTAAAGGAGCTTAAGCTCTATGAGCTAACCTGGTCAGCCTCAAAATCAAAATCAAAAACGAAATTAGGCACTTTAACTTCCTCAAACCCTCCTGAAGCATCAGCCTGAGTGACGAAAAATAAAACACAAAGACTGTGCTTAGATTTGTTGATTATCTATACCCCTATAGCGTGTGACTATCCTAACAAATAAGCTCGAAGAAGATCGGCAGGCCAGACAGAAGCTCTATCTGTTATTGGGTCTCAGTGTTATAACGATGCTGGGTTCGTTTACTGGGCCGGGAGTAGTGATACGGCTATTTTTTATAGTATCCTCTACCACGATCGCATTTTACCTCTATTCAAAATCTACTCCAGAATACATCAGTTTTGTCTTTTGGATTTGGTTTTTAGCTCCCTTCTTTAGGCGGTTTTCTGATTATTACAACGGATTTGACGATTTTGGTATTATTATTATCGCTCCCTACCTGGTGACTCTGGTAGCCACGATTAAAATTCTCCAAAATCCAGCCCAGTTAGGCCGCCCCGGAAATAGTAGCTTTGCCATTTCCCTAGTTGCGATCGCCTACAGTTGCTGGATTGGTTCTCTCAGTAACCCGGCTATTTCTGTCCTCCGAGCCAGTCTTGATTGGTTTCCTCCAGTAATCTTTGGAATTTTTCTTGCGATTCACTGGAGACTTTATCCTCAGATTAAGCAGTCTATACAAAAGACGTTCACCTGGGGAACTTTGCTGATGGGATGTTATGGCATTTACCAGTACATGACGGCTCCCGCCTGGGATGTCTACTGGATGAAGAATGCATCCATTAACTCAGTGGGGAGCCCTGCCGCATTTGGTATTCGGGTTTGGAGCACCATGAATGCTCCAGGGCCATTCTCCATCGTCATCTTAGCTGGAATTATGGTGCTGCTATCGTACCAACCCCCGATGTTTATTCCCAGCTATGTCACTGGTTTTCTGTCGTTTTTGCTGGCGGGAGTGCGATCTGCTTGGATAGGTTGGGCTGTCGCTCAGTTCATGCTGATGAACTCTATCAAGCAAAAAATACAGATTCGTCTCCTCTTAATTGGAGCTGTTTTGGTATTAATGCTAGTGCCCCTCTCCACGATGGAGCCTTTCAGTGATGTGATTGGCGATCGCGTTTCTAGTCTTTTTGATAATGTACAGGATGACTCTAGCTACAAGGCTCGTACAGCCACCTATGATGCTAACTTAAGCATTGCCCTGTCCTCCTATCTTGGCAAAGGGCTGGGTGGCACCCTGAGTGTGGGTGATACTGGAGCTGCCGTCAAAGTAGCTTTAGATAGCGGTATTTTAGACTTGTTTTTTACCCTCGGTTGGTTTGGCGCACTCCCCTATCTGGCGGGGCTAGTGATGCTTTTTATACGTCAATTTTTTACCTTTGAAAGCCGGTTTGATGTCTTTGTAGCGGCCACCCGATCGATTACTGTCGCTAGCCTGGTGCAGATGGTGTTTGGCAACACCGCAACCGGTGTCGGTGGGCTAATTTTGTGGGGATTTTTAGGGGTCAATCTTTCGGCCCATCGATATTATGCCCACCAAAAACAGCAGCTGAGCCAGGACTTTGTTCTGCCTCCAGACTCCGATGTGCAACCGCCAGAATTACATCTCGGCGGATCTCAACCTCAACCCCTTTTGTAACGCAATAGGTTCAATCGAT
>JAIXVO010000020.1 GCA_027482985.1 Cyanobacteriota bacterium | reverse complement strand
GGGGTGTATCTGTATGTGCGCAGTACGTTGATTGAGCGGATTGATGACACCCTGAGTCATGTGATCGAGGTGGTGCAGCGATCGCTGGTGATTGAACCGACGAACCCGCATTCGGAGGGGGGGGCGTTGAAGGTGAATGTGGAGGCCAGCTTTCGCGACAATGCGGCCACGGCAGAGGACGATCGCATTGATATTGAATGGTTTAGTCCGACAGGTGAATTACTGTGGTCAACGTTTTTTGAGCCGTTGACGGTGCCACTTCATCCTAGCAAGGGCGAAACGGTTCATGTGGAGACGACCGCCGTTGATTCTGCCCCCCTGATTCTGCGACAAATTACGGAACGGGTGGAACTGGGGCGTTGGGTGTTGGGCTATTTACGGGTGAGTCATCCCTGGTTTGAAGTGACGAAGCCCAGTCGCGAATTTGTGGTAGATCTGCTGTTGGGCATGACGGTGATGATTGCGGCAGTGGGGGCGATCGGCTGGTTTTTGTCGGGCTTGGCGATGGCACCGGTGCGGGAATCGTATCAACGGCTCAAACAATTCACTGCCGATGCTTCCCATGAACTGCGCAGCCCGATCGCCGTGATTCAGACCAATGTCCAGGTGGCGTTAGCGGATCCTGACCCCGACCCCCACACGCAGCAACAACAATTTCAGGTGATCGAACGGCTAACTCGCCGCCTGGGTCGGTTGGTGGATGACTTACTGTTTCTGGCGCGGCAGGATAGCAGCCTGGTACAACCTCAACATCGGGAAGTGGCGCTAGATGAATTGCTGTGGGAAGTGATGGAAGAACAACAAACGCTGGCGGACGAGAAACAGATTCAGATTACCTTGAATCCCACTGCCCCGCTGCCCGAAGAAGGCTTGACCCTCCCCGGCGATCGCGACCAATTAACCCGCTTATTTACGAATCTGGTCGGCAATGCGGTGCAGTATACGCCCGCTCAGGGCCAAGTCCAGGTGGAAATTCAACGCTTGAAACGGGCAAATAGTTCGCTGCTCCAGGTGACGGTGCAAGATACGGGGATTGGGATTCCTGCCGACTCCCTGCCCAAGCTGTTCGATCGCTTTTATCGGGTTGATCCGGCGCGGCGACAGGCATCCAGTAGCGGTTCCGGGTTGGGGCTGGCGATCGCCCAGGCGATCGTTCAGAATCACCAGGGGCAAATTCAAATCGACAGTACCGAAAACGAAGGCACCACGGTCAAAGTTCTATTGCCGCAAAAAGGCAAAGAGCGAGAGGACGGCGACAGTAGCGGTAAGTTACTTTAGGGCACCCGTCGCTGCCCTATCCGCCATGCCCCAATGACGCTATGATCTGGGGTATTGCACACTTTATGATGAGTCCGGCTTGAGAGAAACGTGGACTTGATCCAAACCTTTAAAACTGTCAATCCTATTATTGGCGTTGTTCATTTGCTGCCCCTGCCAACCGCTCCCAACTGGGGGGGCAGTTTGAAAGCAGTCCTCGATCGCGCGGAACAAGAAGCGGTGGCGCTGGCTTCTGGCGGGGTAGATGGCATTATTGTCGAGAATTTCTTTGATGCGCCGTTTGCCAAAGATCAGGTTGATCCGGCGATCGTCAGTGCTATGAGTTTGATCGTGCAACGGTTGATGCAGATGGTCACCTTGCCGATTGGGATTAATGTCCTGCGCAACGATGCCCATAGTGCTCTGGCGATCGCCACCTGTACCCAGGCCCAATTCATTCGCGTCAACGTGTTGACGGGCGTGATGGCGACGGATCAGGGTTTAATCGAAGGACGGGCGCACGAATTGTTACGGTATCGCCGCGAGTTGGGCAGCGATGTCAAAATTTTGGCAGATGTGCTGGTCAAACATGCCCGTCCGTTAAGCTCACCGAATTTGACGGTGGCGGTGCAAGACACGATCGAGCGCGGGCTGGCAGATGCCATCATTTTGTCGGGTTGGGCCACGGGCAGTCCCCCCAACCTGGAAGATTTGGAACTGGCAAAAGCGGCCGCCGGATCAACGCCTGTCTTCATTGGCAGCGGGGCAGACTGGGAAAATGTCGGCACGTTGATGCAAGCCGCTGATGGCGTGATTACCTGTAGCTCGTTGAAACGTCGGGGTCGCCGCGATCAGCCCATTGATCCGATTCGGGTCAGTCGGTTTGTGGAAGCCGCCCGCCGCAGTCTCGTGCCCCCCGCCGAAACTGCCTCCCCCGCGTCCGTCAAGCTCCACTCTTAGCCGCGATCGCCGGGATCGTTCCGTCCGCGATCACCCCCATCCCTCCGGAGGGCGTGGCTCCAGTCTAGTAAAACCGTTTGAAAGAGCACTCATGAGGCTGTTATGAATTTCATTGTTCAAGGTCGCAACTCGGCAGTGATGGTTTTGATGGGGGCGATCGCCCTGACCAGCACCAGCCTCAGTTTCCACCCCCAACCTGCCCAGGCTCAAACGGCTCCAACGCGATCCACCACGGTCGCCAATAATCCCGCGATCGCCGATCTGGCTGCCCATCTGAAAAAAGTGGGTGCTAAGATGTATGGCGCTTTCTGGTGTCCCCACTGCACCCGCCAAAAGGAAATGTTTGGAGCGGTATTTCGCAACATTGACTATGTGGAATGCGACCCGCGGGGTGAAAATCCTCGCCCCAACCTCTGCCGGGATGCTGGTATCAAGGGCTATCCCACCTGGTCAGTGAATGGCAAACAGTTAGTCGGCGTGCAATCTTTTGAAGAACTCGCCGAAGCCTCCAATTTCAAAGGATCACGCAAGTTTTAGGCACAGATTCTAGACAATTCCCAATGATTGAGCGCGCCAACCCAGTAGTGATTTAACATGTCTAAATTGATACATTAGCAGCCGTGTTTCGACTTCGCTCAACACTCGGTTGACTGTGGGTTGAGCGGAGCCGAAACCCATTTTCTAACGCACTAAATTAGCCCTGTCGTACCACTACAGCAATGCCCTCCTGACTCCTGACTCCTCCCCCCCTCTCCCAAAAATCTCCCCTCCCCGTCGTCATCCGACAAGCAGATGCGGCACAATGGAACATGATTTACTCAAGCAAGAGCAGATCCTGTTGTGTGTAAGGGATTGATCTATGTCTAGTCTGGTGAGTCGGCGGCGGAATACACCCTGGTTGCATCGTTGGGCACGTCCGATGATTGGGGCGATCGCCCTGTTAGGTGCGGCGAATACAGCCTACTTGACGATTAGTAAGTTGACGAGAGCGGCGGCAGCTTGCCCCACCAGTGGGTGTGAGCGGGTGTTGGAAAGCCCCTATGCGTCTGTGTTTGGCTTACCGCTGTCGTTATTTGGGTTGCTGGCCTATGTCGGCATGGCGATTTTGGCATTCAGCCCGCTGTTGGTGAATCCTGAAAAAAATCGCCCGTTGCGGAACAATCTGGAGAAAACCACCTGGTGGTTGCTATTTGTCGGCGCGACGGCGATGACCATTTTCAGCGGCTACTTGATGTACATCATGTTTTCGCAGTTTGTGTCCAAATTTGGGGCAGGTGGCATTTGCTACTACTGTATCGCCTCTGCCATCTTTGCCATCTCCATGCTGGTACTAACCCTCTTAGGCCGCGATTGGGATGACGTGGGGCAGTTGTTTTTCACCGGGGCGATCGTGGCCGTTGTGACCCTGGTTGGCACCTTAGCAATTTATGCCCCCATTAACACCGCTTCTTCTCCGATCACGGCTCCTGGCAATACCGGAATTCCGGTAGTCAACACTTCGGGGCCAGCGGAAATCGAACTCGCCAAACACTTGAAGCAAATGGGGGCGAAGATGTATAGCGCCTACTGGTGTCCCCATTGCCACGATCAGAAAGAGTTGTTCGGCAAGGAAGCAACGACGCAACACTTGCCCTATGTGGAATGTGCGCCGGATGGGGTGAATTCTCAAACCGAACTGTGTCAAAAAATTGCTGAAAAGTCTCAGGCGCAAACTGGGCAGGCATTTGGCTTCCCCACCTGGGAAATCAACGGCAAGTTTTACCCCGGCACTCAAAGTTTGAGCAATCTGGCTCGAATTTCAGGCTATCAAGGGCCACAGAACTTTAAGAATGGCGGTTAGGGATTTGCAGAAAAATTATGTCTCAATGGGTGGATAACCATTTGCCTCCACAAACTGTTGATCAGGTGGGGCGAATGGTTATTCGCCCTCTCGTTGTGGGATTGTATTTTCCCGCCAGCCCTTTAGGTTGTTTTCAGGCCCCTTGCAATAGCAACCCTGGCTCATCAAATTTGCAGGGTAGGGGTGAATGGTCTTCATGCGTTTCAAC
Source organism: Cyanobacteriota bacterium (assembly GCA_027482985.1). Taxonomy (GTDB): domain Bacteria; phylum Cyanobacteriota; class Cyanobacteriia; order Leptolyngbyales; family Leptolyngbyaceae; genus JSC-12. The sequence goes on along the minus strand of JAIXVO010000020.1, from coordinate 182 downwards.
TTAAACTCATCTCTAGGGGCGATTTCAACAACGTCACCACAGGCGCATTCTTGCGAAGCCCCCGCGTTGCCCTTTGGAGGGGGTTCGGGGGACGCAACCGTCCCCTGAATTCGGGCAGGGCTGATTCATTTTGAGAGAGAAATAATAAGCTGAAAGGTTGTGACTGAGGTGGTTAGATGCAG
>JAIXVO010000551.1 GCA_027482985.1 Cyanobacteriota bacterium | reverse complement strand
TATTCCCATCGTTGTAATTAATCTCACAACGCGGATGAAAATCTGGTGGCGCAAACGTCGGAAAATTTAAGTCTTGAAATTCCTTCATGTTCGCCATATGATTCAACACCACATCCGCGATGATGTTGATGTTGCAGCCCCGCGCAGTCGTCGTCAGTTGTTGTAAATCTGCGGCAGTACCCCGACCCGCGATCGCCCGATAATCCACAGGCTGATAGCGGACTGCCCATTCCAGCGGCGACGGCAACGGCCCCGGATTCGACTGTTGCGCTGGGGCAATTTGCACATGGGAATAGCCCTGTTTGGCTAACTCACAGACATAGGTCGCAACCTGGGCGTAGGGTTCATCATGGGCATGAAAAATCGCAGTCGGCTGTTCCGCCGCTACTGATTTGTTCACCCCACCCAGACTCAACCAACCCCACACCGCCACAGGCAGGAGCGCTACCTGCAACCACTGTTGTCCCTTCATTCTGATGCCTCCTGATTCCACCAACCCACCCATCCCTTCCGACCTCAGTTCTGTCTCAATGTTCCACAAATTGGGATAGACTGCATCCTTTGCAGTGGGAATTGTGAATCTGTGGCACGATGGGAAGGCTGGTTTGTTTTGTTGAGTGTCTATGTCTACGCCGCCGATTCAATGGTATCCAGGGCACATTGCCAAAGCCGAGAAGTCGCTCCAGGCGCAATTGAAACGGGTGGATGTGGTGCTGGAAGTACGGGATGCTCGGATTCCGCTGGCGACTGCCCATCCGCAAATTCAGCAATGGATCGGGAGTAAGGAGCGCGTGCTGGTCTTAAATCGGGTGGATATGATTTCCAGCCACACGCGGCAACAGTGGATTGAGTGGTTTCGATCGCAGTCAGAAGAACCCTATTTCACTGATGCCCAACATGGGAAAGGGATTGAAGCCATTATCAAAGCCGCCCAAACCGCTGGCGAAAAAATGAATCAACGGCGACGCGATCGCGGCATGTTGCCCCGTCCCGTCCGGGCTGTCGTCATGGGCTTCCCCAATGTCGGCAAGTCGGCACTGATCAATCGGTTGTTGAAACGGCGAGTGGTGGATAGTGCCCGTCGCGCTGGGGTGACCAAAGCCTTGCGCTGGATTCGGATTTCGGATCAAATTGAGTTGCTGGATGCGCCCGGTGTGCTCCCCTCTAAACTCACGAATCAGGATGCCGCCTTTAAGCTGGCCATTTGTGACGACATTGGGGAAGCCGCCTATGATAATCAGCGGGTGGCCGCGATGCTGGTGGATTTGCTCAAACAAAATCAAGTCGAAGCGGCACTCCACAGTCGGTACGATCTGGCCATGGGCGAGTTGACGGGTGAAGCTTACCTGCACCAGTTGGCAGCGGATCGCTACCAGAATGATGTCGAACGCTCGGCCCGTCAGTTGTTGAATGATTTTCGGGTGGGGCAACTGGGCGCGATCGCCCTGGAATTGCCGCCCACTAATAGCGAACCGATCCGCGTCGAGCATCAGTATCCGGAAGCTTAAGGCGCTGGCGACAAATCACCCACCAGGGTTGGCAGCAGATCGACAAGCGGCTGAATCCAGCGAAAATGATGGCAAGGTTGCACACGTTGACGAGGGGAAATGAGGATGGAGTTGAATGGGTTGCGGCGATCGCGTTGGTTCACAATTTTGATCGGGTTCATGCTGGCGATCGCTCTGACTAACTGCGCTCCCAATCGCCAGGCACCCACCACGGGCAGCACTCCCGGCACGGCAGCACCCACTGGAGCGCTGGTCTTTGGTTCCGGCGGGCCACCCGTCAACCTGGAACCAGGCAATATCACCGATGGCAACTCGATCTACGTGCAACAGCAAATTTACAATCGGCTGATGGAATTCAAACCAGGCACCAGCGAGATCGAACCCGCTTTAGCGACGGCTTGGAGTGTGGCACCAGATGGCAAAACCTGGACCTTCAAATTGCGGCAGGGCGTGAAATTCCATGATGGCACCCCGTTTAATGCCGAAGCCGTGAAATTCAATGTGGAACGCTGGTGGGACAAAAATCATCCCAACGGCGATCGCGCAGCGGGTAAGCAATACGAAATCTGGCAACAGTTGTTCGGGGGCTTCAAAGATGAACCCGCCTCCCTGCTGCAAGCCGTGAATGTCGTGGATGCGCATACGCTTCAGTTTGTCCTGAAACAACCGTTTGCCGCCTTCCCCAGCGCGATCGCCTCCGGCTTTTTTGGGATGGCGAGTCCGACTGCGATCAAGCAAGCCGGAGCCAAGTACGGCACCCCCGGATCGTTGGCCGTGGGGACAGGCCCCTTTCGCTTCCAGGAATGGCGGACGGGCGATCGCATTGTCCTCACCAAGAATCCCGATTACTGGGAAGCCGGACGACCCCAACAAGATCAGGTCGTCATTCGCTTTGTCCAAGATCCGGCGGCACGGCTGGCCCAAGTCCGAGCCGGACAGGTTGATTTCACCGTCGATCTGGCTCCCGATCAGAAATCGGAACTGGATGCCGATACCAAACTCAAAGCCGTTTCCCGCCCTTCCTTTAATGTCGGCTATTTAGCCTTAAATCCAGCCTACAAGCCGTTCGCTGATGTGCGCGTGCGGCAAGCGATCGCCTATGCCATCAACCGTCCCGCGATCGTCAAAGCCTTCTGGGGGGATCTCGCCCAACACAGTCCCCACTTCCTGCCCGATGCCCTCAGTTGGGCCAACGATCCCGGCCTGCAACCTTACCCTTTTGATCCTCAAAAAGCCAAACAACTCCTGACCGCCGCTGGCTTCCCCAACGGCTTTGACCTGGAGCTGATGTATATGCCCGTCTCCCGCCCCTACTTCCCCATCCCCAAACCGATCGCCGAAGCTTTTGCCGCTGATCTGAGTGCGATCGGCATTCGCGTCAAACTGAATACGAAAGATTGGGCCGCTTACCTGACTGATCGCCGCAAACAACCCGGCTATCAAGCTTTTATGCTGGGCTGGACTGGCGACTACGGCGACCCCGACAGCTTCTACTTTCCCCACTACGGTCCCGGCTCCACCGACGACATCGGCAACTGGCAAAGCGATCGCGTCACCCAACTGCTCAACCAGGGACGCGCTACCCAGAATCAGAGCGATCGGGCCAAAATTTACGCCGAAGTCGATCGTATTCTCTACCAGGAAGCGCTGCGTCTGCCTATCGTCCATTCCCAACCCCTCCTCGCCCAACGCAGCACCCTCTCCGGCTGGACACCCAGTCCCCTCGGCTCTGAATCCTTTGAAGCCCTCACTAAATAAGCCTCAATGCTTCATAACAAACCCTGGCTCATAATCAGGGTTTGCCTTTACAACGTCGCAACCAACAGCTTATTGCGACTCTGCTCAGCCCGTGTCTCTAATCGGTGGATGCCCCCCTATCATTTACCGAAATCTGGTGCTAGTCCTGATTGCCTGACTAATCTTTGGCCATGATTGGGTTAAACATTGTGAAACTTAACCAGCCTGGGCCTTGTTGGGTTACGCTGCCGCTAACCAACCGACGCAAGAATCGATGTTTCAGAAGTTTTGTCAGGCAATCAGCCTCACCCCCTAAAAAAGCCAGTTCCATCTGCCGTCAGCCTTCTGCCTTCTGCCCTCGCCCTAAGCGCTCTGCTTAATCCCGCGAGATTCTAACTGGAGGACAAAGAATTCTTCCAGGGAGGGGCGGGCTAAATGCATTTCGACGAGATGAGCACCCATGATGTTGAGGCTGGCGAGGAAGTCCTGCGGGGAACCTAAGACCTGTCCTTGCCAATAGCCATCTTTAAAAATCAAGTTGGCGAGGCGACTTTTCAACACATCGGGATTGCCGCCTTGCACCTTCGCCCAGTAAGCATCAGAGGTGCCGAGTAATTCGGGTAACGAGCCGAGGCAGAGAATTTCACCCTGGCCTAAGATGGCAACGCGATCGCAAATCATTTCCACGTCAGCCAAAATATGACTGTTAAAAAAGATGGTTTTGCCCTGTTGTTTCAGTGATTGAATGATTTCGCGAATCTGGAAGCGACCCAACGGATCAAGCCCAGACATCGGCTCATCGAGAAACACCAGATCGGGATCATTGATCAACGCTTGCGCCATGCCTACCCGTTGCAACATGCCTTTGGAATACTGCCGCAGTTGTTTGCGTTTGGCGGCGGATTGTGCGAGTCCCACTAAGTCCAGCAATGCG
>JAIXVO010000785.1 GCA_027482985.1 Cyanobacteriota bacterium | reverse complement strand
CGAGAAAGCCCAGACCAGCAGTGCCAGTCAGTTCGAGATCGCCTTTAATCTGCCCGCCGATCAGACCACGATTCAACTGACGGAATTATTGCCGCCGCTGCAGGTGGCAGGCACCGTGATTGATGGCACCACCCAACCGGGTTACAAGGGCGATCGCTCCGCCATCAACGAAATCCCGATGCCGATTCCCCTGGTGACACTCACCCCGGCCAGTGGCAAAGAGGTGTTCCGGGGCTTGACGGTGGAAGCCAACAACGTCACGATTCGCGGCTTGAGCATTTATGGCTTCACGTCCGATCACCAGCTCACAGCCAGTACGCCCCCGGCCAACATCTTTATTGCCCATCCGTTTGCGCCGCCGGACATCCGCAAGCATCCCACCCCGGCCAACTTCTCGCCGTTTTATCGTGATGATCCGGCAGCGCGTCGCACCGTGATCGAAAATAACTGGATTGGGATTCCGCCCTCGCCAGATGGGACAGTTCGCACCCAGGGTACCCGCTCGGCCTTTGGGGTGTCGGTCTTCAATGGCGAAAATACGGTGATTCGGCGCAACTGGATTGCTGACCATGAAGGCAGCGCCATTATTACGGGTGCCCATGCCAACAAGCTGGAAGTCACGGAGAACGTGATTTTGGGTAATGGCGTGGCCGGGATGCCGGATGCGATTCGGTTGGAAGGGGAAATTGATCAGGCGCAAATTACGGGCAACCTGATTTGTGGCAACGATGGCAGCGGCGTTTACCTGTTCAAACCCAGTGGTGCCGCCGAAATTCGTGACAACCAGATTACCTACAACGGGCGCAGGTTGCGGCGAGCCGCGATCTACTTGATGGGCAATAATCACATCGTCCGCAATAACCAGATCCGCTATCAGGCAGGACCCGGTGTGGTGGTGGCAGCTTACCCCGAAAGTGAGCGATCGCAGATTACCGCTAACCGCTTCTCCGACCTGGAAGGACTCAGTATTGATTTAGTGACCCAACAGGCAACGGGCGTTTTTGCCTATCAAAAAGGTGATGGCCCGAACCCCCTGCGGGCAACCTTTTTCGATCGCCTGAAGACCGGGAACGCGGCAATCAATGCGCCCCAATTCTCCAGTCCGCAATTTGTGGCTTTGGGGTCTGGCAATATGGGGATTGAAATTTCGGGGAAAGCCGACCCCGGCTCCAAAATCGAACTCTACCGCGTGCTGGGCAACGATTACGGCTACGGCTCCCTCAGCGAACCCCTGGCCACGGTAGAACCCCAGGAAGACGGAGCCTTTACCACGACGGTGAATGGCCTAAAAGTGGGGGATCAAATTAGCGCGATCGCCACCCATCCCCTCTACGGCACTTCTGAACAAGCGGCCAATGTCGGGATTCGGGCGATCGATGGCACGATTCCCGCAACGCCCCCTAGCCAACCCCCTTCTTCCCCACCCCGCTGTGTGACGACGGCTCCGCCCCCAGTTGAACCGCCGCCCACGCCTGCGCCAATCATTCTGCGGGTGCCCCGAAATGTCCACTTTGCCCTGGATAAAGACTTTATCAGTCCCGCCAGTGCCAAGGTGCTAGACCGCGTGGCAACCGTGTTGAAAGAAAACCCCAACATCATCATTGAGTTGCAAGGGCATACTGACCCCCGCGCTAGCGATGCCTACAACCTGGCTCTGGGGGCACGCCGGGCCCGGAATGCGCGGAATTACTTACTACGTCAGGGGATTGCCGCCGAACGCATGACCATTCGCACCTTTGGGGAACGGCAACGCGCCACCCAGGGGAGCAGCAAGATCGATTTTGCTCGCGATCGCCGTGTCGAGATCGACTTTAAGGATGCGCGGGATATTGAGGTGATTGTGCAAGAGGAGGATTTGCAAATCGAACGGTAACTGCTTACCACGATCCAGGGTTGGCGACCCCTGAGCCGCTATTCATAATTTGCGATGGTTTATGGTTCTCCAGTCCCCCTTTGCCCAGGACTGAGAGCACTTGGTTCACTTTGTGCATCTACTGTTAAATGCCTTGCATCTGCCCCTGATGGATTGATTACTGGATCGGCACCGCCAATGAATCGCACTCTCCGAACTCTAACCGGCCTTTTTTCCGCTGGCGTATTGCTCCATGCCAACAGTTTTTGGCAACCGGCCTCAGCGCAAATTGCCGGAAGTGCCGCTGGCTGCCCCTCCGGTACGCGAGAAAACTCCACCAACCTGGTGCGCAACCCGGTTTTTGCCACGAATGCTGGGACTGGTTTAGGAGTCGATCTCTCGCTTTCCCCCCCACCCCCGCCGCCACTGATCAATGCCAACGCCTTTCCCCAGTTGGACTTTAACAGCGATCTCCCCTATCGAGGCGATGCTGTTTATCCATCTGACACGGGTAACATTGGTGGCATCTCGGTGCAAGACGAGCGGTTCAATGGAGGCGTAATTCTGGGTGCGCCCCCTGGTGTTGTCAGTGGGCGCGGGGTCACGGCGGCGGAAGCGACTCGGGTGGGGGTCGGGGCGACTGCCATTCCCACCTATCTGTACTCCAACCCCAACTTGGATGTGAATGGGATTCCGACCACGATTGGCCCCCAGCCACTAGGATTTCCCGCGCCCATAATCTGGAGCCAATCGATCGCGGTGGCACCGAACACGGTCTATAACTTCAAAGCTCTCTTTTTTAACCTGCTGACGGAAACGGCTGGGGGCTTCAATCCTCGGATTCGGTTCCGGATTGGCCCCTCCAACGTCCAAACCCCCATTTTTCTGGAAGTGGGCAATGGCTCTCCCATTCCCGGCTTTCCAGGGATTGCGAACGTGCGTCAAGCCTGGATTCCAGTCCAGTTTTCGTTTACGACCTCTCCCGGTCAAACCACTGCCCTGCTGCAAATTGTAGGTGAAACCCAAAACGTCTTTGGGGATGACTTCGGGATGACTGCCGTGGGGTTGCGGGAATGTTTGCCGAATATTGGGGTGGCGAAAGCTGCGGGTACGCCCGTTGTCAATGCGGATGGCAGCTTTACCATTCCTTACACCGTGCGCGTGCGGAATTCTGCCCCGCCCGCGGGTGTGCCTGATCCTTATCTCCTCAGTAACATCCAACTGACAGAAGATTTGGGCACCACCTTTGCCAATGCCACAATTCTCTCCATCACGGATCTGCAAAGCCCGACCTTGGTGGTCAATTCCGGCTTCAATGGCACGACTGACCAGAACCTACTACAACCAGGCGTGAATACTCTGGGTGCGAGTGTCGAAGCAACGGTGTCGTTCAATGTCATCATTCGTCCCGGCACGGGTCCCAATGGGCAGGGGCCGTTTGAAAATACGGTGACGGCAACGGGTACCAGTGATAGTGGAGTGGTGGTGCGCGATCGCTCCAATGATGGCACCAATGTTGACCCCGATGGCGACGGGAATCCCAATAACAATGACAACCCAACTGTCGTGCCGCTGCCACCAGGGGCGGGCGGATCACTAACGCGGGCGAATGTGGTGTTAGTCAAACGCATCACTACGGTGACGCGAGATGGGGCAATTTTGCCCGGCGTGAATTTTGGGGGCTTTGTGAATGATCCGACCACGCCAGCGGACAACGATCCAGGTTGGGCACAATTGAGTCCCCTTGGTGCGCCGGTGGGTGTGCCCAGCTTGAGTAACACCAATCCGCTGCGATCGGGCGATGAAGTGGAATATACAATTTATTTCCTCTCCAATGGGACTGCACCTGCCACCGATACCAGTATTTGTGATTTGATTCCCCCCGGCACGACGCTGATTTTCAATACCAATCAGGTGCGCTTAGGGAACACTGCCCCGACCACTGCGGGTACAGTCTTTTCACCCCTGGCTCCGCTGCCGCCCAATAATTCCTGTCTGGATCAACGCAATCCCAACGGCGCGGTGATTTTTGAACTGGGAACGCTGGCCAATACGCCGACGGACAATGTGGGATTTGCCCGCTTTCGCGTCAGAATCAATTAAGTCACCAAGTTCAGGAATGAATCACTATGGGGCGCGATCGCCCGATATTACAGTCACCAGAGTTTCGCTATCTCCTGTTCTACAAGCCGTATAACGTGTTGTGTCAGTTTACAAGAGGGCAGGAGGCAGGAGGCAGGAGGCAGGAGGCAGGAGGAGAGGCAGATTCCCCCACTGAGGCCAGTGAGGGCGGCGGGCGGCCAACGCTGAAGGACTATATTGCCGTCCCAGGGGTGTATCCGGTGGGGCGGCTGGATCAGGACAGTGAGGGGTTGATGTTGCTGACGAATGATGGCAACTTGCAACATCGGCTCAGTCATCCGAAATTTCAGCATCCCCGTACCTATTGGGTGCAGGTGGAGCGCTTGCCGGATGCCGTCGCGCTGCAACAACTGCGGGCAGGGGTGGTGATTCAGGGCTACCGGACGCGACCCGCCCAGGTGCAATTATTAGAAACTGAACCCGACTTACCACCCCGCGATCCGCCCATCCGCTTTCGCAAAAATGTGACAACAGCGTGGCTGGAACTGACTTTGACGGAGGGACGCAATCGGCAAGTACGCCGGATGACTGCCAGTGTGGGCTTCCCAACTTTGCGCCTAGTGCGAGTCGGGATTGTGGATTTGCGCTTAACTGATTTGCAACCGGGACAATGGCGGGATTTAGCCGCGGATGAGTTGGCGCGAGTGCGGCAGGTGGTGGGGCCGGGAAATGTGAAGCCTGTAAAAAGTTAGTCTGCCCTAGGGAACTCTAAGCTGCATTTGGCTTTCTGAGGGGTTAGCCATTGAAATTCATTGCTCATTTTTCCCATGAAGGAGGCAACTTTGCAATTCCATTCACCTGCATTCATCCAGGTTACGCAACGGACTGTCCTGGCGACGGGGCTGCTGCTCCTCACCGTTTGTCCTGAAGCCGGGCGGGCGGCCACGATCGCCACCTCATCCCCCGACTTCAGCAGGGTTGCGGCGGGCGACTCGCAACTGGCGCGATCGCCCTGGTTCATGGCAGATAAAAAAGACAAAAAAGACAAAAAAGAGCAAAAACGCTACCAGGAAGTGCAAAGTACGGTGCAAATTGATCTCAATCGCGCCAAAAATCTAGCGCGGCAGGCAGCAGAAGCCGCGAATGGGGGGATTCGGGTCTATCGGGCCGAAGACTCCATGCATGGTCCCGCGGCGCTCTGTCCTTATGTGGATAATGGCGATTCCTGGACATTTACCTTCTTGGGCGGCAGACCCGGCATTACCGTGAGAACGATTGAAAGCGTGGTGACGGTCTACAAAAATTCGCCCCGCGTGGTGGTGGTCTATAACGGTGCTATTCGGAATGTGCAACAAACGCAATGGGTCAGCTTTACCTCAGAACAACGCACCGTCCTGCTTGATCTCCTCCAGGGCAACTGTGGCTGTAACTATTTACTGACAGATGCCATCCGGACTCAAATCAGCACTCAGTCACGATCGCTGCCCCGTGGCATTCAAAAACAACTGGCTCGTGGCAAAGGGTTGCCCCCTGGTTGGGCGAAGAAGGTTGTTGTGCTGCCAAAGCAAGTCAATACTTATGTGAAACTACCCACTCAGTATGATCTCGTCGTGGTCGGTTCCCAACTGGTGGTCGTCGATCAGGTGCGATCGGTCGTCGTCGATTGGATTTCTTACACGCTGTAGGGATTGTCTATCGAGTCAGTTCGAAGCCCACAAATTGGGGTGGGACGAAGCGCCATCAGGTGTCGCTTTTCTGGCACCTAGTGAGAACGGTTCGTCCTGCCCTAAGTGTGATTGATCCCATTCTGAATGCCTGTAGTGCGGTGGGCGATCGCCCCAAACGCAATTTTTTGTTGAAGTTGCATAAGACCTGAGCGGGACTCGGATAAGTTAGCAACAAGAGCACTTTCATTCCCAGAACTCAGGCATCGAAGGATACGCAAGATGAACAAAGTATTGTTTGGATTGGGACTCAGTTTGGCGGTGATCGGCATTATCCCCGCTCGCAGTGGGTCGCAATCGCCGCGATCGCCGCAAGAGCTTGCCCAATCCGGTTCCCAGGCGGCGCAAACTCGCATTCAAGATTTAGGTGTGAGTCCCAGCCAACTCCAACAGATGCGCAGTGTCGGCATGCGCATGGTGATGCCGCGTAACGTCCCCCCCGGCTTTCAACTGACGAATATTTTGAGCCAGAAGGATGGCCGCTTCCAGAGCTACTTGCTGGTGTACCGCAAAGGCAACCAATGTTTTGGGATTGAAGGCACCACGGGCGGGATTGGTGATGTCCCCAGCGGCACGGCTAGCTTTCCCGTGAAAAACGCCGTGTTAGGTCGCGGGCCGATCGTGCAATTCCCGGATGATCCCAAACTGTTGGGACAATGGCTGGGACGCGGTCCGTTCTACCGCTTTGTGGGCGCGGGCTATCCCTTTAATGGGCCCTCCGAACTGGCAGGTTGTCAGAATGTCACCTCGAAGGAAGCCGTGTTTGTCTCTGAAGCATTACGGTATATCGACCTGGAATCAGCGATGCTGGAACCCGTCCCCGTGGTCGATGCCAACTCCCCCACCTCAACCGTGGTGCGCTACCCAACGCGCGAAGAATTGAACCAATTTAATCGCAAGTTAAAAACGGGCGCATTCGGGAACGGTGTCCGGTTATCTGCCAGCGATCGCCAACAGCGCCAAGCCTATCAAGCAAATTGGGCGAAAATTAACCCCACCAGTGCCAAGTTTGCCGGAGCCTGGGTAGCAGGCGATCGCGCCTTCTACGTCTACCCCTCCAAAACCAAAAGTCGCGTTTGTGTCGTACTGTTTAACGACGGCAAGTACGAATTTGCCAATGGGCAATCCATCAGTCGCGAACTCCGCTACCTCAGCAATGGCCTCTTCTGGATCGACCAGGCCGACGTGCTCGCTGGCCGTGACTCCGGTACTGGCGAACTCTACCCCGTCTTTGCCGCCGCTACCACCCCTGATCCCGCTGGCCTCACCAATTTCGACTTTGGCTTCAAGAACGCCGATTGTACGACGG
>JAIXVO010000187.1 GCA_027482985.1 Cyanobacteriota bacterium | reverse complement strand
GCATATTCTCATGCTCGTTCAGGTGAATTTGGGTGGAATGAGCGTTGGGGGTGATGGTGCATTTGCTTGGCAGCAACTCATCCTACGAGATCCGCGATCGCGCTTTCCATCCGTCGATTAACTTCAGCTTTATGCGGAGTCTTTAAGTTGCTGTTGAAGTTGTTGGACTTCCTCAACCGATAAGCCTGTAGAAGGGGCAATGATGTCAATCGCGACACTTCTACGCAAGAGATTGAGCGCGATCGTCCGCTTCTCTTCTTTCTGAGCTTCTCTCTGGATAGAGCGATAAACAGTGGATTCCTGCATGATGTCTCTCCGTAGTACGCGATAAACGACCTCATCTTCTAATTTTAACCCAGCTAAAATCGCTGAAGCTGCCATCAGGTTCGCTTGCATCGTAGGGTCAGCAATTTGATTCACCCTTTGAGCAGCTTGGCGCAATGTCTCTTCTGGATCTGCACTTTGACCCAGAACGGCAAAAGGAATCAACCCAGGATATTGCAGAAAGAGTGAGGCAGGCTGCTCCCACAAACGGATAACATCAAACTCATGGCGAGTTCGTTCCATCATAAAACTGGTTTGGTAAGCTAACTCTGATGAAGTCTGCTTGAGATAAATCACAACTTGCTGCACCGATTTAGTTGGATCTTTTCGGTACAGTCGTACCCGGTAATCCAAAACGCGGAATGGAATATTATTCTTGGGGAGCGTCTGAAACTCGAGATGCAAAACGGATGCCTCTGATTCCAGCAAAATTAAGGCATCGGCGCGAATCGGGTCAAGGGAGAGTTCGGAGGGTTGAATCTCGGTTAGGGTGATAGGCTCTCCCAGCAGCCAACTGGCAAAATCGGCAGAGAAGTGTTCGGCAAGGAAGCGGCAGGTGTCGTCGTACATGGAGGAGATTGTACAACGGTAATCGTCTCTAATACTTGTGCATAGACAGTGAGATCGCAGATCTTGTAGGCTACATTGCTGAACAGCAAACACAAATGGCTATGGGCATCCTCACTTTAATCCTTAACCTGCATATTCTCATGCTCGTTCAGGTGAATTTGGGTGGAATGAGCGATGGGAGTGATGGTGCGTTTGCTTGGCCGCAACACACCCTACGAGATGCGCGATCGCGCTGGTTGCCGAGCCAGCTAACGGCGAAAGTGAGCAGCGGCGATGAGACTAGAACGAAGCGCGAAATCTTTCTACTGCCCGCTCCACTGCTTTGTTAGACTTCGATTTACAAGCTACTTAGCAGCGACAAACTCCTCTATCGTTAATCCAGCAGTGCGAATCAAACTTCGCAAAGTTCCTTTTGCCACTTCACGGTGATCAGGAATTGAAAGCGTTACAGGCTCCTCATCCTTTGTCATGATGATATGGCTACCCGTCTGCCGCACAGCCTCCCAACCTAACGATTCAAAGACGCGCACGACTTCGCGCCCACTCATTACAGGTAACGTGGAACCCACTATGCAACGACCTCAACCTGATGGGTCTCTACAGTTAGAGGCATTCCGCGTTCTGCCCGAACCTGTAGACACGCAGAGATCGCATCTTTAATATTTTCGAGAGCTTCTTGTTTGGTCTGACCTTGACTCACACACCCAGGAATACTAGGGCACTCCACAACCCAAACTCCATCCTCATCGCGATCAAGCGTGACGCTAAACCTCATAATCTGTTTCCTCAAAGAAAGGCTTACTTCCACCATTTTACTCTGGCGTTAAACGGGGATTTACCGTGATTAGCATAAACACCGTAACCATCAGCCAATTGAAGTGCTAGTTCACCATCGGCATGGAGTAGATTCTCGGCATCGAAGGACAGCTTAGAAGGGCGATCGCGCTGGTGGCGGAACCAGCTAACGGCTCAAATCAGGGGCGGCAGATCAACCCGAACCAGGCACCAGAGGCTTTCATTCTCCGCTACATTTAATTGTTAGACCATGTTGCGGCTTTAACGAAGCGGTAAATAGTGGACTTGTCCCTCCCATTTACCCTGTCGTTGATGGGCAAGTCGCGCTATCAGACGATCGCCGATTCCGATTGGATTTGGAGATTGGGCTGTGTGGTGTCCCGAACTACCAGGGTGCACATCAGTTGGAGCCAGTGAGGAAGAGGCACTCGCCAACATTCAAGAGGCGATCGCCCTCTACATTGAACCCGCGCCAGTCGAACTTTTATCAAGCTGAAAGCCCTTTACTCAAACCAGTCTCCGTTGGCTCTGAGTTCTTTGAAACGGAGCATTAAACCTAAATTGATTTGTTTGACGATCCAGTAGAGGATCGTGAGGCCGACAAACGAAATCGCAATGACGACGATTGGCCGTTTCGAGGTGAGGTCATCCAGCGTCGAAACCAGGACATTGCCGGGGTCGGTGACAAAATCCCAACTGTTGAAGCGACGGAAGCGACCCAGGTAAACCCCGATCGCCGCTAGCGCATGGGTGATGAGTTCTGACCAGAGGACGTATTTTTCCAGCCCAATTCGCTTCACGTAATCACTCTGATTCATCACCGAGATGACGTAAGCCTGAAAGCCTGCGATGATGGCAAACAAATGCAGCGGAATGAAAATCAGGGTGATAACAAAGGCGGAGTAGCCCGATCGCGTGGCGCGAATCAGATGAATGATGTCCGTCAGCAAATACGGAGCATTGGGTAGAAACGCGAAGAAGACCAGGAAGGCGACCCACCAGAGCAGCGATCGACGAGTACTGCGGCGACGGTAGAGGAAAAAGCTCAACACCAGCGGAATAAACGCCAGAAACAAATTCCAAATAATCCAACCACTATGGCGATTAAAAGCTTCCAGGGCGTTTTGCAGGATGTCTCTCATGGGGAATGTCAGTCAGTGGAAAGGAGCAATCAGCGAGGGTGTGTCCCACAGGGGGGCGTCAACTCTGTCACAACTACAGGCCAACCTCCCACCAATCCGGATGACGAGTAGATTCGCGTCAGCTTAACGACTATGGGGTGGGCACATCAGCCTACTAGGGCGTTGAACTCGGTTGAATCTGGCGGGCTTTCGCCAATGCCACTTGACTGTTTTGCCGATAGCTGCCCACCCGATCCTGAGCCGTTTTGTAGCGGGTATCAGCGGCTTCGACCTGCGCCATCAAATCTGAGGCTTTTTGCCATTGTGCGGCTAAAGCCAACCACTCGGCGGCAGTTTTGGCGGTTTGGCTACCCTGCGACGTGCGTTCTGCTAAACGAACGGCATCGGCAAACGGATCATCCGCTTTGGTGGCAATCCGAGCTGATTGCGGCGAGGCGGCGGGAACGGGCGATCGCTCAGCATTGACGGCAACTTCCACTGGTTGCAAATTATTTTCTACCCAACGGGTATAAAGCCACCAACCCCCGAACAGCAGCAAACTACTGGCGATAATGCCGCCCACTAACCCGCGCCGAAATTGGCGTTTTTCTCGCGTTCTGGAGGAGGTGCGCTGGGGGGGCGCGGTTGGTTTTTCGGAGCGGCTGTGATCCAGACTGCGATCGGCCCAATCATCTTGCAGGCGTTTGAAGAAGTGGGGTTGCTTCAGGGTGATGATTTCGGACCAAAGTACTTGATTTTCGCGATCGCGATGAATTTCATCCAGCCACAGGAGTTGCTGTTCCCGCACGATCCGGCTGTAAATGTTGACTTTGCGAATGCTGCGGGGCGAAATGCTTTCCAAAATCGTCCGAATCCGCTCGACCAAAATGGGTTGCTCCAATTGGTCGAGGGTTTGCCCTTCGCACAGCAATTGCAACATGCCATCGGCGAATACAGCGCGAGTTCTGACTCCGGAGTCGGTCAGCTTTTCATTCAAGACTTGAATGATGGCCGCCACACTTCCGTTTTTGGCTTGTTTGTAAATGTCGTTTGCTTCGTTAGTCATGGCTCGTTCGGCAGATATGAATTAACCCCGACTGATTCCTGTCCCTACTTACACCCGATGCACGCACTTGCAGGTTCAGGGTTGCAGTCACCCCAATCTGCAATTCTTTATTATGAGGGTTGGTTAAGAATACCTCAAGTTTTGCGAATTAGTGCAAATGCTGACAATCGTTGAAGCGCCGCACTTGCCACAGATCGGTATTGAAACGGTTCTGATCCGTCCGCTCCCAGCGATCGCGATCCACCCAAAATTCAAACAAGGCCGTATTGCTGGCTCGCAGTCGCCAGGAGCGATCGCACTCCAGCAGTTCCGCAATCAGGTGTTGCATAATCCAGCTATGGCTGACGATCCACACCTGATCGCCATTCCGATGATGTTGCAGTAAGCGCTGGATGAATTGGTGCGCCCGCGATCGCGCCGCCTCCAGGGTTTCGGCTTGCGGGATCGGAATCCAATCCGGCGACGACTCCAACGCCTGACACAACTCTGGATACTGACTCATGGCCTCCGCCCAGGTCAATCCCTGGAAAATCCCATTCTGAAATTCCTTCAACTCGTCGGCATAGGCGATCGCGATCGGCGGTGTGCCCGTCTCCAGGTCTTCCATCGGGGTGGTGACGGTGGCATCGATCAAATCACTGACGGCGGCAGGCAGCGGGGCAGTCTGAAAATAGTCCACTAAAATTTGCGTCGTTTCAGCCGCTCGTTTTAACGGACTGCTATACACATGGGACGGCACCCAGGCTTCGGCTAACAGGCGGCTGGCTAACTTTTCCGCCTGCTGTCGCCCCTGCTCCGATAACTCAAACTCGCCATGTCCCTGCATCCGCTTTTCCAGATTGCCAGTGGATTGAGCGTGCCGAATAAACAACAACTTGAGAACGCTGTGCATGGGTTGCCCTCACAAAAACGCGACAAAACTTTTGCAACTGATGACAAACACTGACAGCCGTTTTCCATTGGATCAATCACACATCTGTCAGGGCGAATGACTATCACTGGCTGCAACTTAAGCGAAACGCACTGACACACAACGGTTTCAGCCCTCATCCCCTAGCCCCTTCGCCCAAAGCTGGGCGAAGGGGAACCGACCCATTACTCCCCTCTCCCAAGCATGGGCGAGGGGTTGGGCTTCGACCTGAGCGCTCAGCCGAACGGGGTGAGGGCGGACTGCAAGCCTTTGACAGCCGAAGTTCTGGCTTAAGTTGAAAGTCATGATGGCCATCCCCCCCTCCCTTCTGTGGCTGACTATTCTGAGCATTGCTGTAAACGATTCATCACAAAAACTTAAGCGCTTGATAACAAAGACTCAAGAATTGTATGCGACCCGTGAGGGGATAACACGCGGTTTTTATACTGAATGGTGTTCCGATCATTTGGACTTTGAACAGGAGGCTCCAAAGATGGTACATACGTTTGAAGTGTTTGTGGATATGCGGGAATATCTGGAACCAACCAACGCTTTCCAGACTGCCACCACCCGCTACGAGATCGATGCCGAGACCATCCGCCAAGCCGATTACCAGGCTCGCAGTCAGGCATTACGAGATTACCCCCACGGTGCCGAATACGACATCCGCGTCACCAAGGTATTGAAATAAGATGGCTTCCCATAAGAAATAACCCTGATTCTTTACAGAATCAGGGTTATTTCTTATGGGAAGGGGTAATGGGTAATGGGTAATTGGGGGGAGTCGGTAATTGGTAGGTGGTAATTGGTAATTGGGGGAGGTGGTAATTGGTAGGTGGTAATGGGTAATTGGTAATTGGTAATTGAAGTTAAACCCATTACCCATTACCCATTACCCATTACCTATTACCTACTTAATCCAAATACCCCATCAAGACAGAAGGTTCAGGATCGACCGTTTCGTTGGAGGAGATGGGGCGATTGCCGAGGAGCATGGAGGCGGCCATTAGTTCTGGGCTGCTGACTAGGATGGGACGGTTGCCGGGCAGCATGGTGCCTTCGACCATGTGGATTTCGCTATCAAAGATGGGGCGATCGCCGGGCAGCATTTCGCACACTTTCAAATGGCTGGCTTCAATTGGGCGACCGTTCAAGAACGAGCCTGCCAGTTCTAGGTGGCTCACTGCGATGGGGCGGATGCCAGCAACGGACATGGTTTCGGCGACTTCAATCTCAGAAGGCATGACGGGACGATTCCACACCATGTGCTGAGGTTGGCTGAGCGCGATCGCGCCTTCCTCGGATTGAGCCGGACGGGGCGTAACCTTGACAACACTATCGGTACTCATAGCGGGTTCTCTCTTAACGTCTTCTTTAGGACTTTGCTTAGCGTGGAGGGGTTCGAGGGGCGTGGGGTGCTCTGTTGGTTCGGAAGCTGCGATTTCAGCGGCCTCTGGAGTCACCTCGATCGCGGCGGGTGCAGGAGTTACGGCTGTTTCCGCAGGCTTGGCAGCACGAGACGATCGCGCCTTTTGGGCGATCGCTTTACCGCCACGACCATTCGATTTAGCGGTGTTGTCAACAGCCATGATGAAAACTCCTAGCGAGAGCCGATGAAAAAACGAGACGGATAACGCACTTTAAATTGCAATCAAGCGTTAAAAAGCGTTGTATCCATTGACTAATCTTAAGCAAACATTATAAGGGAAAGCGATCCCAACTCCCTAGCAAAGATTTACCAGGAAAACTTGTCGAGGGGATTGGCGATGCTAATCAATGGTTGAGTAGAGAGCCAAAAAAGGGAAACCGCGATCGCGACTTCCCCATTCAAACCGTAACCTTAAACCCGTGCTGCCACCTTTTCAGGAGCCGTCAGCCGCTCGTAGGTCGCCCGCATCTTCAAGCCTGTCAACACCTGGAACAAGCCAGTGCCGTTGGTCGAACCCGGATAATCGCGGTGTTGCAGCAACAACTCAGTCATCTCACCGTTGTACTTGGTCGAGAGGTTGCTCAGGTGATGTTCGATGTAAATCATCTCTTCCAACTTATCGAACTGCCCATCCACTTCCAGGATGGAAACATTATGCCCGTAGTAGGTATCGGGGCCATAGTGCATCCGAATCCCCGGATAAGAGCAGGTCAGTTTGCGACCGCAAGGAATCCAGTCGATCGTCGAGCCTTCGTCAAACAGGTAAGCGGGCTCAAAGCCTTCTACCCCATCCCGCTGGATCATTTGCACCCGCAGCACTTTGCGCTCGGTGTCATCTTTGATCAGTTGGGTCGGCAGCACGCGAATCACGACATCCGCAAATTCTTTTTGGGGATCGATGTATGCCGCGAAGTCAGGACGGCGGGAGTTGATCGCCGCCAACACATCATCATAGGTGTGACCACGCTCGGCCATGTCGCGTTGAATCTTCCAGGCAATCTTGACTTCATCGCTGATGTCCAGGTAGACGCTGAAGTCTAACAATTCACGCACGCGGGCATCATACAGAGGATGCAGACCTTCAATCACCACAATATGATTGGGTTCGACGATTTCCGGCGGATCAATCATGCCCGTTTCGTGGTTGTAGATCGGCTTATTGATCGTTTCACCATTCTTCAACGCTTTGATCTGTTCGTACATCAGATCAAAGTTGTTGGCTTTGGGGTTGAGCGCCGTCACACCCACTTCTTTACGCTGCTTCCGATCCAGACTGTGGTAGTCATCCAGGCAGATAACGGTGATGAATTCTTTGCCAAATAGATCTTCTAAACGACGCAAGAAGGTGGATTTGCCGCAACCGGAATCTCCGGCAACGCCAATTAATACCACGCGGTCTGGCTTATTGGTCATAGTGTCCTCTAACGACTGGATTGGTTACGATTTGTTTGAATGGTTGGAAAGTCTGCGACCTACGGGTATCCTGCTGGCTCAGACAAATTAGCTCAAATCGCCTCTTTGCCTGTCATCACCCTCAGCTCTCACGCAGCAGAGAAGAGTAGTCCGCACTCACACAAGCTGGTGGAAGCCAAGCAAGCCAGAAGCGAAAACTCTTACGGATAGGTATTTAATACTACCGTTAACGTGATTCTACCAAAAGGCGATCCCCGCAACAACCCAGCCAAGCCAGGAAATTTTTGATTGATTCAAGATTTGGTAAAAACGGCACGTTACCGCAAAATGGAAGATCAGATAAAGGTTTGGAACGGAGAATCAGGCCCATGTTGAATCCACGCGCATTAGGCGCAGCGGCAAATACCGAGTCTGGTAGCCGCTTGTTTCGGTATGAAGTAGTTGGTCTGCGGCAGAATGCAGAAACCGACAAGACGAGCTATCCAATTCGCCGGAGTGGCAGCACTTTCATTACGGTGCCGTACGATCGCATGAATGAAGCGATGCAGCGAATTACTCGGATGGGCGGCAGAATTATCAACATTCAGCCCGTGGATGGATCAAACGGAAGAAATGGAAACGTTTCTATAGAACAGAAAAGTTCTGCCGTTACCCTGGAAACTGGACAGAGCGCTACTATTCCAGGAAAAGAGAGTAAACCCATGACTCAAGCGAAAGCGAAAGCTGATATTCCCGTTAATATCTACCGCCCGAACGCTCCGTTTGTTGCCAAAGTCATCTCGAATGAACCCTTGGTTCGCGAAGATGGGATTGGGATTTGTCAGCATGTCAAGTTTGATTTGTCCGGTAGCGATCTGCGTTATCTCGAAGGTCAAAGTATCGGTGTCATTCCCCCCGGAATTGACAAAAATGGAAAGCCTGAAAAACTCCGGTTGTACTCCATTGCCTCCACTCGGCATGGCGATGACCTGAACGACAGCACCGTTTCTCTGTGTGTGCGGCAGTTGGAGTACAAGCATCCGGAAACGGGTGAAACCGTTTATGGGGTTTGCTCCACCCATATCTGTAATCTGCAACCGGGCGACGAAGTGAAGGTGACTGGGCCGACTGGGAAAGAAATGTTGTTGCCCGAAGATGAGGATACCACCATCATCATGTTGGCAACGGGCACCGGGATTGCCCCCTTCCGCGCCTTCCTGTGGCGGATGTTTAAGGATGGGGAGCGGTCGCAAAATCCGGATTACCAGTTCAAGGGTCTGGCTTGGCTGGTGTTTGGGGTGCCCAAAACGCCGAACATCCTTTACAAACAGGAATTGGAGGAGATGCAGGCCAAGTATCCCGACAATTTCCGTCTCACCTATGCCATCAGCCGTGAGCAGCAAAACCCGGAAGGCGGCCGGATGTATATCCAGCATCGGGTGGCTGAGCACGCCGAGGAAATGTGGGAGAAGATGCAAAGTCCAAAGACCCACACCTATATGTGCGGTTTGAAAGGGATGGAAGACGGGATTGATGAAGCCTTGTCGGCTGTAGCCGCGAAGAATGGGGTGGATTGGAAGGAATTCCAACGCGCCATGAAGAAAGCGGGTCGCTGGCACGTGGAAACTTACTAGGGTAGAAGGCAGAGGGCAGAAGGCAGAGGGTAAAACCTCGACGATTCCGCTCTTTGCCTTGACCATAGGGGCGGGTTGATTACTGCCCCATTGCACTAGAAAATTGTCTGTTTCTAACAAAATCGGGATGCTCTTAGGAGTGTCCCGATCGCTGTTTATGGGGACGTGACTTCATCCGCGATCGCTAGGTCGAGGGTGTAATCGACCGCTTTGCCATCGGCGACGACGATGATTTCATAGAGACCGCTGGCGGTGAGTTTGCCGTTCCAGGTGGGGTCGCGGGAGTCGGCGAGGAGGGCGGGGAGAGCACTGCTGGGCGGGTAGAGGGAGAGACGGAGGGGCTGGGGGGATTGGAGTTGCAGCCGTAAGGTTTGCCCGGTGTTGAAACTGGCGAGGTAAGCTTTGCCTTCGCCGGGTTGGAGTGTCCCCTTCAGGCGATCGCTAAAGTTGCCAGCCGGAAATTCGACCTTTTGGAGATTTTTGCCCGATTGCAGCAGTTTCAACTGATCGGCAGCAGTGCCTTGCCACACCTGCCCAATTTCCAGATCTAAAAGATTGCCGCCCCGCGTCACTTCGGGAAAGCGGTGAAAAAAAGCGCCATCCGTCAGGTCATTCAGCGATCGCCCACTGAGATTGATTTGGCTAGCGGCAGTTTGGCGAGTCTGGACATCGGCAGCGGTGTATTGTCCCAATTGCGATCGAGCACTGGCACTGAGAAATTCCAGACGGGTCAGATATTGCAATGCCAGTTGATCCCAGGATTGGCGAAAGGTGGCATCTTCCGGCCCCGTCCCCAACTTGCGCCCCTGTAATTCGGGATGTTTGGCATTAAAGGCTTCATTCACCAGCCGCACGAAAAAAGCATTCTCAATCCCCAACTGCTGCCGCCGACTCTCGATTTGCTGTTGGCGCGCCTGTTCTGCTGACGAGACCGCGGCAGTTGGGGTTTGCGTCGGCGCAACGGACGGTTTCCCGCTGGAGGGTTTCGTAATTTCGGGCAGTTGTCGCTTCAAAGCAGGACCAATCCAATTCACCCCAGCCCACCAGCCACCGATCACTAACCCCGTCAGGATCACCCCCTGGGCGATCGCCCGACCCCGACCGGGACGCGCCAGTTTGGCAGGCGGTGGGGCGATCGTGCCAGGAGGTTGTCGTTTGGGGGAAATGGCGATCGTGGCGGGGTCCGTCGTGACTCCGGGCGGCGGCGATCCCTTCAGTTGGGGCGCAAAGACCGGAATCGGGGCGGGAGGAATCGCGGTGGGGGGTGCGGGCTGCGGCGATTGGTAGCCAGCGGTCGATAACGCCTGCATCACCGCGTGAGCAGACTGAAAGCGCTTGTCGGGGTAAGGCTCCAGCATCGTGGCGAGAATATTGACCAGGGCGGGACTCAGGTTCACCGATCGCCGCCATTGCTGCCGATTGACCGCTCCATTGTGGCTAAACAACTCGGCGGGTTCTTGCCCCGTCACTAACACCAGGGCAGTCACCGCTAAGGCATACAAATCACTATGGGGATAGACCTCCCCCAATTCCAACTGTTCGGCAGGAGCATAGCCAATTTTGCCTAATCGTGTGACATTGGCGGGAGGCAGCGGGTTGGTCGCAGAAACCACTTGCGCCGCCACCTGCTTCACCCCGCCAAAATCAATCAGCACGGGTAAGCCATCGTCGTCTCGCTGGATCAGGTTATCGGGCGCAATGTCGCGGTGAATCACCCCCGCTGCATGAATGTAGTCGAGGACAGGTAAGAGTTGCAGCAAGAGCGTGACCACTTCCGCCTCCGAGCAGCGATCGCCCTGCTGGAGTCGCTGTTGCAACAGGTCTGCATAGGTTTGCCCCGCGACAAAATCCTGCACCAGAAAAATTCGCTCTCGCCCCTGCCATTCCGCCCGAAACAACTCCCGAAATTTGGGAATCTGGGGATGCTGCAATTGATATAAAATGCCCGCTTCCCGCGCAAACAGTTCTTCTGCCTTCTGGAGTGCCTGCGCCCCTTCCACCTGCGGTGCAAATTCCTTCAACACGCAGGGTTCATGGAAGCGGTTGGTATCTTCTGCCAGGTAAGTACGCCCAAAGCCCCCCTGCCCCAATTCCGACACGATCTGATAACGCCAGGCCAGCAGTTGCCCCGCGATTGCCTCACCAGGTGCGACGAGTACTTCCCCACAGAGCCGACAAAAGCGACTGTCGGCGGAGTTGAGATGGAAAAAAAAAAAAAAAAGCGTAGTCATAATTCCAGTGTTGAAACCCAAAGCAGAAGTCAATCGCGATCGCGGCTAGCGTCCCTTCTACAAAGAGTTAGGCGGTTCAGCCGTAGCCGGATCATCCACTGAGGCGGCATCCAACCAGGATGCTTCATCGGGAGCAAGGTCGGCCTCAGCGACCATGACAGTTTCCTGTCCGGGAATTTCGGCCTCAGCGATAAGATCTGCTGCGACGGGGGACACAGCCGCTAACTCCGGTGCGATCGCCATCTCTTCCTTCACTTCTTCGACGGGCAAATCCGGTTTTTCCTCAGGTTGTTCTGAAGGAGCGAAGATCTCAACCGTCGCAGTCTCGCTATCGATTGCCGTCGTCCTGTCTATCGCAGTCTCACTATCCGTGGCAATCTCGCTATCCGTTGCAATCTCACTATCCGTTGCAATCTCGCCATCTGTCGCAGTCGCACTGTCTATCGCGGGTGACTCATCCTCGCCTTCACCCCAAATATCCTCGATGTCTTCCCCGGTTACGGTGCTTGTTGGGGGTGTGGTTGGGAACTGCGGAGAGCTGGTGACTGGTGCGGGAGGTGCGATCGCAGGTGCTAGATCACCCACCAGCGGCGGCAAAATTTGATTAACCGGGAAGCCCAGCAGCGTGAAACTTTGGCGAACTTGATCCGGGGCAAAGGGGAGCGTCGCCGCAAAAGTCGCTTCACTGGTGAACAGAACACTCAAAACCGCGACGGGCACCTGGGTAAATAAATTCGCGCCCAAAAAGGCGATCGCCGCCAGCAGCAGTGCCCCCACTCGCCCGACACCCGCGAAGGGCGTGACATCGGCAGCAATGGGCGCAATCCAATACAGCTTTTGCAGGACGATCGCCAGCAGGATGGGCACCGCGATCGCCAAAATGCGGTTGCGGGGAACCGTAAACAGCGTCAGTAACTTGCGTTGGTCTTCACTCAGTTGTTCTGGCTTCAGACTCACAGCCAGCAAACTGTAAATATCAAAGGGCCGCACCCATTGCATCCACAGAATTGGCGCAATCCCGATCCCCGCCACCAGGAATAGTTCTAACCAGGCAGGCAACAGGGGATCGCCAACCGCCAGCGCCAGCAAACAGAGTTCCAGCCAGATCGGCAAAGTTGCCAGTCCCGCTAAATGAATCCACAAGTAAGGGTCAGACCAGAAAGAACGCATCGCCACCACGGCTCATCCCACGCAGAGTTAATTCATGCCCAAGTATAGAGCCTGACCGCCTGCTTCAAGCGTCAGCCCCCAGGGAAACTCTGCGGCTCAAACAACAAAGCAGTGCCAGCCACTCACGCCCAGCACTGCCCTCCTTCCATCATGATTAGACGACGTTCCACTCTCCAATACCACCCCAATTCATCGCTGGGGGCACATTGGAAAATGTCACACCTAAAGTCTGACTGCGAAGCCCCAGCGTTGCCTTCTGGAGAGGGTTCGGGGGACGCAGCCGTCCCCCGAATTCGCAGGGCTGATTCATTTTGAGAGAGAAATAATAAGCTGAAAGGTTGTGACTGAGGTGGTTAGATGCAGACGTTACAAGAAGCTTTTGCCCAAGTTCCCGACCCCCGTGGCAGTCGCGG
>JAIXVO010000233.1 GCA_027482985.1 Cyanobacteriota bacterium | reverse complement strand
CGGTCGGTGATAGAGCAACTGGATGGCAGCTCGCTCCTGACTTGCCGGGGCGCTTCTATTGTATCCATTTTCCCCCACCTGCTTTACAATATGTAGCTTGAGTAACTTACGATTCGCCAAAATTGTGCGTCTGACTCTCACGGCTGAACAAGTAGCCGCGTTGCGATCTCACGCGGAACGCGCCTATCCACAAGAATGTTGTGGCTTAATGGTGGGGACAGCGATCGCCCCCGATCATAAAAAACTTGTTGCAGTTTGGCCTGTCGAAAATACCTGGAGCGAAGATATTGCTGAGGCTCTCCAGGATGATTCGACCCTACCCGCGTCTCACCGCTACGCCATTGCTCCCCAGGTTATGCTAGAAGCCATGCGTGCGGCCCAAAGCCAGGGCTTAGACGTGATTGGGATTTACCACTCCCATCCCGATTGTCCCGCTCGTCCCTCCGAGTGCGATCGCCGGCTGGCTTGGCCCCGTTACTCCTATGTGATTCTGTCTGTGATGCAGGGTCAGGCGCAGGATTTGCAGAGTTGGCAACTGGATCAGACTGAACAGTTTCAACCGGAAGCGATCGTGCTGTCACCCCCCCCACACGCTACACCTTAGCTTTTCCCTAACCCCTCGTTTGCTGCTAACACTCATTCACTACCGCAACCCTATTCATCATGCTCAATCCTGATCTGGATGATATTCAATTAGAAAAAGAAGAATACGAACGCTATTCGCGTCACCTGATCCTGCCGGAAGTGGGATTGGAAGGGCAAAAGCGTTTGAAAGCTGCCAGCGTCCTGTGTATTGGGACGGGCGGTCTGGGATCGCCGTTGTTGCTGTATCTGGCGGCGGCTGGCATTGGGCGGATTGGGATCGTCGATTTTGATATCGTCGATCGCTCCAATCTCCAGCGTCAGGTAATCCACGGCACTTCCTGGGTCGGCAAGCCCAAAATCGAATCGGCCAAAAATCGGATTCACGAAATCAATCCTTTTTGCCAGGTCGATTTGTATCCCACCCGCTTGAGTGCTGAGAATGCGCTGCAAATTGCCGAACCCTACGACATTGTGGTGGATGGGACGGACAACTTCCCGACGCGCTACCTGGTGAATGACACCTGTGTCCTCCTGGGTAAGCCCAATGTCTACGGGTCAATCTACCGCTTTGAAGGGCAGGCGACTGTCTTCAATTACGAAGATGGGCCGAATTACCGTGATCTCTATCCCGAACCACCCCCACCCGGACTGGTGCCCTCCTGCGCGGAAGGCGGCGTGTTGGGGATTCTGCCGGGGATCATTGGGGTGATTCAGGCGACGGAAACCGTCAAAATCATTTTGGGCAAAGGCACGACGTTAAATGGACGACTGTTGCTATTTAATGCCCTGGATATGAAATTCCGGGAATTGAAACTGCGACCCAATCCCCAGCGGCCTGTAATTGATAAGCTGATCGATTACGAAATCTTCTGTGGGATTCCGCAAGCGAAAGCGGCAGAAGCGCAACAACAATCAGCCATCCAGGAAATGACGGTGCAGGAATTGAAGCAACTGCTGGACAGTGGTGCCGAGGATTATCTGCTGCTGGATGTGCGCAACCCCAACGAATACGAAATTGCCCGGATTCCCGGCTCGGTGTTGGTGCCGCTGCCGGACATCGAAAATGGCAATGGGGTGGAAAAGGTGAAGGAACTGCTGAATGGGCACAAGTTGATTGCTCATTGCAAGATGGGCGGGCGATCGGCGAAAGCGCTCGGCATCTTGAAGCAGGCGGGCATTGACGGGATCAATGTGAAGGGTGGGATTACGGCCTGGAGCAAAGAAGTCGATCCGTCAGTGCCGGAATACTAAGGCGAATTCACGCTTTCAGTCGAGCGATCGGGACGTGCATGAGCGTGTCCCGATTTTTTTGCGATCGCGTCATCCTTGTGGGTGTTGGGTTTCGTGCCTCTACCCAACCTACGAAGACCTGGTTTTGGATGGGATTGTGACCAGCGGCTTACTGCACCAGATCAGGGAAGACTTGTTGGACGGCGGGATGGATCAGGTGGTGATTTTGGACGTTTAAGCCTTTTGCCAGAATGGGATCTTTGTCCAGCGCGGCCATGCCAAAATTAGCGAGTTTCAACACATAGGGTAAGGTGCTGTTGTTGAGCGCTTGGGTGGCAGTCCAGGGCACGGCACCGGGCATATTGGGCACGCCATAATGGACGACTCCTGCCTCTACATAAGTCGGCTGGGAATGGGAGGTGGGACGCACCGTTTCGATACAACCGCCCTGATCCACGGCAACATCGACAATCACCGACCCCGATCGCATCTGTTGTACCAGGTCACGGGACACCAAAATCGGAGCTTTTTGCGCCAACACCAACACGGCTCCGATCAGCAGATCGGCATCCAGGACAGCCGCTTCGATTTGGGCGGCACTACTATACAACAACTCCACCCGGGAGCCAAAAATGGTTTCCAGATAGGACAGGCGATCGATATTGACATCCAGAATCGTCACCTGAGCGCCCATCCCTACCGCAATTCGCGCCGCTTCGGTACCGACTACGCCACCCCCCAGCACGACAACGCGACCGGCTGGGACACCGGGAATGCCGCCCAGCAACACACCCCGTCCCCCTTGTTGCCGCTCTAGATATCGCGCGCCAAATTGCACGGATAAGCGTCCGGCGATGACGCTCATAGGGGCAAGCAGGGGCAGGCGGCGATCGGGCAGTTCGACGGTTTCGTAGGCGATCGCGGTCACCCCACAACTGAGAAGATGCTCCGTCAAACGGCGATCGGCGGCGAGATGCAAGTAGGTAAACAGGAGTTGCCCTTTTTGCAAAAAGTCGTATTCCTGTGGCAAGGGTTCTTTGACTTTGACGATCAGATCCCGATCCCAGGTCGCTTTCGCTGTGGCCGCGATCGCCGCTCCTGCCTGTTCATAATCGGCATCGGTAAAGCCTGCCCCCGCACCGGCCTGAGTTTCGACAAACACTTCATGGCCCTGGGCGGTTAAGGCTCGCACACTGCCTGGGCTTAACCCCACCCGAAACTCTTGATCCTTGGTTTCCTTTGGCACACCGATCTGCATTTGAACCTCTCAGAATGTGAAATGTCGTTATCGTCGCAACGCCCTGCCCCAACTTGCCCAGTATTCATCGCCCCAGCAATTTAATGGCGACATCAGCGCTAGACCTGACTTGGGCGATCGCCCCTGCCTGAAACGTAGCAAAAAATTTACGAATCAAGACGGAACCGGGAATCTGCCGCAAAACGGTGTAAGGTTGTGTAAACAGTTGTAACTATTCTTTTCACATGTATAGCTTTGCTGAACCGCCATACTTTTTACTCTTTGCTGGGCTATTTGCCAGTATTACCTCAGGCTTAGCCTTTGAATCTGTATTGAAACAATCGGTTCAGATGTGGTCGAAAAACCGCTCCACCCGAATTCTGGCCAATTTACAGGGCATGCAATTGCTGCTGCCATTTTGGGGGATTGCGATCGGGTCTTGTGTATTTTTGTCTTCGGGGATGGAAATCTTCGGTTTCCCAGCACAATTGGCTTACCTGATCTCGGTGCCGATGACGGCGGGGACGGCAGGGTTGATCTGGTCGCAATTGGGCAAAATTTTGGTGCAACTGGAGCAGGGCGGTTCCCAAGCCTTAGATCTGGATTCGTTCGTCTAGATCAGTCTGTAAACGCTGGGCTGGCAGCAAGCGGCACTACTGAGCGGAATTTGCCTTTTGCAGATTTTGCGCCGCTTTCGCCGCCCATTGCCGATTGCCTTGCTTGGTGAATAACTCTTCGGCGTACTTCAACAGCACTTGCGCGTCTTTATATTTCCCTTGCTTGAGGAAGACTAAGCCCGCTGCGTAGTAGGCATTAGCGTAGTTGGAATTGGCTTCGGCTGACTTGCGGAAAGAATTCAGGGCTTCTTCTAATTTGCCCTGCTTGAATTGAATCGACCCCAGGTTATACAGCGCTTCGGCATACTTGGGATTGACGCGGAGGGCTTGCTGAAACGCCGCGATCGCCTCATTATCCCTACCCTGCTGCACATACACTAACCCCAGATGATAAGGCGGTTCGGGCGCACCGGGACTGAGTTCCGCCGCTTTTCTGAAAGCCGCGATCGCCTGATCGTAGGCACGTTGCTGTTCTAACGCCAGGCCCAAATTATAGTGAGCCAATCCCAACCGGGGATCCAGCTGAATGGCTCGTTGTAAATATTCTCGCGCCTGGGCGACATTGCTGCCTTCCAGCAGGGCGGCACCCAGGTTGGCAAAAGCGAGGGCAAATCGCGGATCGGCTTGAGTAGCTTGATAGAAGGCGCTGGCAGCGGGTTGGAGTTGTCCCTGTTGGCGGAGGGCTAGACCCAGGTTGTAATGCGCGGCGGCCATTTTGGGGTCGAGTTGGGCGGCACGGCGGAAGGCGGCGATCGCCCCATTCAAGTTGCCCTGCTGGATGAATTGCAAACCCTGATTCACTGCGGCTTCGGCGGTAGGGGCGGCATTCTGTGCCAGTCGCAAGTCACTGCCGGGAGCCGCCACACTGGGGGCGGGCAGCATGAACGGCAGACCACTCCCCAAAATCAGTAAGCCAAGCAGATGTGAAATTTGCCAACGCTGTAAGAGTGTGTTCATAAATGCGCAAGCCCTTTCCAGGCAGTGAATTAAACGGTCAACAGTTTAGAGCCTAAATACTACTCGCGAAACCCGAAATCAGAAAATTTTTTGCAAAATTTGAGGAATTACCCGCAAACCGCCCGTGGGATGGGCGATAGAGTATCACCCCTCTCGCTCCGACGCTCAATCAGGAGGCTGACCTGATCTTCACAAGTCTGTTTGTGGCACAAGTCTCTGGTTGAAACCAGGGTTCTGAGCTTGGGTGGCAGCCCCCC
The DNA here is from genome assembly GCA_027482985.1 of Cyanobacteriota bacterium. Classification (GTDB taxonomy): domain Bacteria; phylum Cyanobacteriota; class Cyanobacteriia; order Leptolyngbyales; family Leptolyngbyaceae; genus JSC-12. Next base: position 271 of record JAIXVO010000233.1, on the reverse strand, counting down.
AAACCCCCCGAATTCAGGGGACGGTTGCGTCCCCCGAACCCCCTCCAAAGGGCAACGTTGGGGCTGCGCATCAATACGCTAGTGGTGACGTTGTTGAGTTTAACCCTGGCAAGGCGCTTAGGTTGAAATGAATGAATCCCATTCACCTGTATTTCTGAAATAATGGCGCGATCGGGTAGGGGCGAATGGCGTTCACTGGCTTCAACTTAAGCGAAACGCACTGTCACGCAACAGTTTTAGCCCTCACCCCTGATGTTCCCCTCGCCCATTT
>JAIXVO010000746.1 GCA_027482985.1 Cyanobacteriota bacterium | reverse complement strand
GTGTTACGGAAGGAGTGCGATCGCGAATTGAAATTAGTGGAAGATTTATTGAATCTGCAACATATAGAAGCTGGCACTTATACTTTGCAACCGCTATCTATGCATTTACAGGATTTCTTACGCCATCTGATCGAACCCTTTGAGCGGCTCACTCAGAATCAGCAACAAACCCTGATGATTGAAATTGCTGAGGATTTGCCCATCCTGCAACTCGATCCGTTTGTCCTGAACCGCATCATCACCGAATTGCTTAATAACGCCTACAAGTACACTCCTGCCGAGGAAAAAATTATCATCACGGCTCAAATCGTATCCGGTGACCAGGTGATCGCTCCGCTCAATCGCGTGGAAATTGCGGTCACCAATACTGGGGTGGAAATTCCGCCAGCTGAACTACCCCGGATTTTTGACAAGTTCTATCGCATTCCCAACCACGACCCCTGGAAACATAGTGGCACTGGGTTAGGCTTAGCGCTGGTGAAAAAGTGGGTCGAGCAGGTTGGTGGTGAAGTGGTGGTGACCAGTGCCCAGGCCACGACTCGCTTTAGTCTCCGGTTTGCGATTCCCGCTGCCTCGACGACCTCAGTGTTCAGCCGTCATTAATCCTGGTGAGATCCCCGGCGGCGGGCTACTCGTCGCTCTGGTTCAACGCCTCGGTGCTGACTGCCAGCACGATCGCCTCAATATCGGCTAGTGGTAATTGTGCAAAATATTGCTGTCGAAAGAATTCTTCTCGCAGGGCGATCGCAAAGTGGCGCACGGCGGCTCGTTGGTCGGCAGTTACCATGTCCCCAGGAGGACCACCCGGAGTCTGCATCTGTATGCCTTGAGCCGTCGCAGTGACTACAAATCCCCATGTAGTCAGGCTCCGCAAGCCTGTTTGTAGGGTGCGATCGCGGATGCCCAACTTCTCCAAAAGTTGCTGGCGTGTGGCGATTTGCCCAGTGCGGCTCAAGTATTTGGCAATCCCTACCAACTGTTGCCAGACCACGAACGGGGCGCGGGGTGGCGGCGGTGCAAAGGCGATCGCCAGCGGGCGTTCGGCTTGCCAAGCGCGGCGCAGCCAAATTTGTAACTCCGCCCAACTCGTCGGTGCCTGCCGCATGATTAGCGGTTCACTCGCGACACCTGCTTGCGGCGGGAAGGCTGAATCTGGCTGAGTGGTCAGAGGCTGGCTGCCCCCTCGCCAATCCAGAATCCACTTCACTGAACTGGGCTGGACTGGCGACGAGACTACCTTCACCTGAGCCAAATGGGGACGCACGGCCACTAAACGCACTTCATAACGCCGCTCGTAAGCATTGAAATCTAGTTCTAGAATCGCATCACAGCGATCGCTCGGAATTTCATCCCGATAATGTCCCCACCAGGTACCAGGAAACCCCGTTTGGTGCGAATCGTCCCACACTTCAAACTCAGTTTTGATGTATTCAAGCTTTTGTCCCCGCCGATCCTTAATCTTGTGGTTCCGTACCTGCGTAAACCAGCAATTCTGAATCAGCAAGCGTGGCACCGGATTCCCCATCCCGCAGGGTTCCAGGAGTTTCAATTCCTGGAATAACGCTTGCCCCAGTGTGCTGACTGTCACCGGTAAATCTGCCACTACCGCTGGCACGATCGCCTCCCCCCGTTGCCGCAACGCTTGATTTACTGCCTCCGTAAACAAGGCCAGATTCGCAACCGGTAAACTCAGCCCCGCCGCAAACGGATGCCCCCCAAAGCGATCGAGCAAGTGTTGCTGCCCTTGAAGCAGCTCATACAGGTCAATGTGATGCACAGATCGCGCCGACCCCCGCGCTAAGGGAACGGGTGGCAGAAAGGTGGGAGTGGGGACGTGGCGGAGGGGGAGCGTAGGGGCGTGGGGGGGTGAGGGGGCGATCGTGCCTTCCCCCCCCTCCTGACTCCTAACTCCGTTTGGCTGAGGGCTCACGTCGAAGCCTGACTCCTGACTCCATCCCTCTGTACTCAATAAAATCGTCGGTCTCCCATATTCCTGTGCTACCTGTCCGGCGACCAGACCCAGAATGCCGAGTTGCCATTGGGGGTCTGCCAGCACAATCACGCGGGTGGTGGAAAGGTCAAGTTGGGCGATGCGATCGCGTACCTCTTGCAAGACTTCTTTTTGCAGGGCTTTGCGGCGGGCGTTGGCGAGTTCTGTCGCTTCGGCTAAATGAGTGCAGAGGTGCTGATCTTGACTCGTCAGCAGTTCTACACAAAAGTGGGCATCGCCCTGAATGCGACTGACGGCATTAATCCGAGGGCCAATCCCAAAGGAAATATCGGTGGGGCGATCGCCCGTCCGTTTGCAAAATTCCAGCAGTTTTGCCACCCCCGGACGGGTCGCAGTGGAGGGATGACTTTGTTTCTGGAGTTGCTCAATCCCGCGTTGCGCTAGATAGCGACAATCGCCTTTCAGTTCGACCAGATCGGCAATCAGTCCGATCGCCACCAGATCCAGCAGGCGATCGAGGGGGACTTGTGGTACGTCCGGCAACCGCTCATACAGCGCTTCCACTAATTTGTAGGCTACCGCTACCCCAGACAGGTTCGCAAATGGATGGGCCGCTGGCAGCGATCGTGGGTTAATGATCGCCGTCACGGGAGGACGTTTTGGCGGCAGCGTATGATGATCCGTGACAATCACCTCCAGCCCCAGCTCTTGGGCATACTCAATTTCCGCCAGATTGGTACTCCCGGTGTCACAGGTAATGACCAGCCGGCAGCCCCGTTGGTGCAAGCCCTGCAACCCCAGCCGCGATAGCCCGTGGGATTCCGTCAGCCGATTGGGGATGTAGTAGAACAATTGTTTGAGCTGCGGCAAGAATTGTCCCAACCCCTCCCAGAGCACCGCCGTCGCCGTCACCCCATCGGCATCAAAATCGCCCCAAATGGCTACCCGCTCTTGCTGTTGATACGCCTGTTGCAACCGCGCGATCGCCCCTGCCATCTCCGAGCCAAACGCAAACGGACTCGTGGGTTGATACTCACTCGCTTGCAAATAGCCCGCAATCTGCCCTGGATCGTGAATTCCCCGCTGCCACAAAATTTGTGCTAGATACTGCCCTGCTCCCGGTGCCACAAACTTTTGAAGCAAGCGCCGAAACCAGGCCGGCGGTTGCAGCGTCGCTTGAAGTTGCCATTGCAGCTCAGATTCTGGCATACGGGGGCAGGGAGACTAGTACGGATTCACTTTTATTGTAGAGGGCGGAGACAGGAGACAGACGGCCAGCGGCAAAGGGCGCGGGAATGGTGGTACTAATGCCTCCCCCTTCCGCCTTCCTCTCTTCCCCTTCCGCCTTATCCCACCTTCTCCCCGCTCAGCACAAAGATCGGGTCACTGGCAGTGAAGACCTGGTTAATGCCTTGGCGTTCCAGGCGGTTGACGGCGAGTTGGACGACTTCGACATGGCGGACTTGCCATTCGGCAAAGCCTTCTGAGAGTTGGTAGAGGTTTTCCAGGTTGGCGGCAGTGGCGACAACGCGACCGCCAGCGGGGAGATATTTCCAGACTTCGGCAAAAATGGTTTTGAGCGATCGCCCACCTTCAATACACACTCTTTGGGGCGGCAGGGGTAAGTCGGGGAGGCAATCGGGCGCGCTACCTTCAATCACCTGGACATTTTTAACCTGGAAGCGATCGCAGTTGCGGCGAATTAAGCTGGCGACTTCTTCATCCCGTTCTACCGCAATAATTTGACCCGCAGGACAGAGAAGTCCGGCTTCGACGGAAATGGTGCCCGTGCCAGCGCCGATGTCCCAGACGACGGAATCCCGTTCCAGCCGCAGATAGGACAGCAGCAGCAGGCGAATTTCTCGTTGACTCATGGGAATTCCCGGCAACCGTTCAAATAAATCATCGGGAATGCCAGGAGTGACATATTGCCAGGGCAAAGCAGCCATCGCACACGCAACTGAAAACGAACTCCTTCCCATTGTGCGGGGCGTTCCACGCAATTACCGAGAACCGGATAAAGTTTTAAGAATAAAGGTATGAAGGCTATTTAAAGAGATGCGGAATCACTAGTAATTGCCCAGAGGACTTGCTAGAAAGTGGGTATGGCTGAGGTCGTTCGCGTGATTCATTGACAAGGTTCCCTTATTTTTTGAAGTGACGATGCCTTCCGAACTCAAACACTTTCTGATCATTGAAGACGGTCGCAGCGGGTTGCAAGAGCACATTTTAGATGCGCCCCTCTACTTTGTCGGGCGCGATCCCAACTGTGATATTCGGCTGGCTTCGCAGTTTGTCTCCCGGCGGCAGGCCACGCTGGTCAAAATTATCGATGAAGATGGCTCTTTCCACTACCGGATTGTGGATGGCGTGCCCAAAGGCAAGACCAGTTCCAATGGCATTCTTGTGAATGGCCGCAAAACCCTGGCCTGTGACCTTCAGGATCGCGATGAAATTGTGTTTGGTCCGCAAATTCGCGCCACTTACTATTTGCGAGAAGAAGAAAACTATCACTTTGCGGATGATACGGTCATTCCCGCTAGCTATTGGGGGGAGAGTGCTTAAGCACTTTTAAGGTCGTCAACGTTGAATCGCTACACCCACTCACGACTCCACCCGCTGCCAAAATCTGTTGTAAATGCGCGATCGCCCCAGTCGTAATCCGTTCTCCCGGCACTAAGACGGGAATGCCGGGAGGATAGGGACACACCAGTTCGGCACTAATACGATCCACTGCTGCCGCGATCGCGATGACTTCTTGTGCCGCAAAAAACGCTGTCCGGGGAGTCCCGATGGGGCTGGTGAGGTCTGGGTGCAGCCAGCGGGGGTCACTGTCCGGCAATGCTGCTGAAACCTCCCCGCTCCCAGGTTGGCGAGAAAAGTCATTGCCCAGGGTCATCACAAGTTGCTGAAAGCCAGCCACGAGGCGATCGCAGTCTGTCTGCGTGTTGCCCCAGGTAAAGATGAAAGTGAGATGGCGGAGGGTTGGGAGTTCTGCAATCACGCCTACTTCTTGAGTTAGCCACTCGTCCGCCGTGAAGCCATCAATGCCCAGTCCGGTGGTGATCACAGTGAGCCGGGTGCGATCGCAATCAAACGCGCCAGGGCTGTGAGCTTTGGGTAAGTCGAAAACCTTGAGCCCAGGAATAGTGGCAAGACGCGATCGCGCATCCGCTGCCAGTGCCAGCGTTTTGCCTAAGCGGGCGTGTCCCTGCTCGGCGAGTTGGTGACGGGCGGCATCGAG